>DASYSI010000316.1:0-4511 GCA_036003485.1 Burkholderiales bacterium
CCCAACTCAAGCCCGACGACATCGTCGCTGCAGTGGCGCCCGCGTTCGGCGTTGCTACGGTCGAGCGCATCGCGATCAACGCCGTGATGGCGGGCTGTTATCCCGAATACCTGCCGGTGATGATCGCGGCGACCGCAGCCATCGCCTCACCGGATTTCAATCTGCGCGGGATACAGGCGACGACCAACCCCGGCGCGGTATGGCTCATCATCAACGGACCGATCGCGAAAAAACTCGGCGTCAACAGCGGCGGCAACTGTCTCGGTCCCGGCGCGTGGGCCAACGCGACGCTGGGCCGCGCGATGCGCCTTATTCAGCAGAATATCGGCGGTGCGCTGGCGGGTGAAATGGATCGCGCAACGCACGGCCAGCCCGGCAAGTACACGTTTTGCTGCGCGGAGAACGAAGACGGTAATCCGTGGGAGCCGCTGCATGTCGAGCGCGGACTCGCACGCGACAGCAGCGCGGTAACGGTCGTCGGCGCGCTGGGCACGTGGAACATGAATATCCATGCGAAAGATTCCGGCGATCTCCTGCGCGTGATCGCTGACACGATGACTTTTCCCGCGAGCAGCGACTTCGTCTACGCGGGTGAGCCGTGGCTGATCCTGTCGCCCGAGCATGCGCATATCCTGCATCGCGATGGACTTGCCAAGGCCGAGGTCAAGCGCCGCTTGTGGGAACAGGCGCGGCTCGCGGCGCACCGGCTGTCGGCGAAGGACTTCGGGCGCACCCAGAGCGGCCGCCGCGCGGACCTGGGCGAAATCACGCGCGATACGCTGCTGACGATCGCGTCGCAACCCGGAAACATCGGCATCCTCGTCGCGGGCGGGCCGGGAACGCATTCGGTCTATGTGCCGATGTCCGGGCACGTACGGTCGGTGACGCGACAAATTGTCTGACGCAAAGCCCGCGTCAGCGCAGATGAAATTGCAATCGGCACGCCGGCGCATCACCGGCGCGCGCGCATTGACCTGTTTCGTCTGGGTGATTACGGTCGGTACTGCGCACGCGCAGCCGTATCCCAACAAGCCGGTGCGCATCGTCACGACCGAACCCGGCAGCGGCAACGATCTGGTGGCGCGTTTGATTGTGCCGTGGCTGTCTGCGAGTCTGGGGCAGCCGGTGGTCGTCGACAATCGCGGCATACTCGCGGGCGAAATCGTAGCCAAAGCCACGCCTGACGCGTATACCCTGCTTTCGTATGGCAGCCCGCTATGGCTCGCGCCGTTCATGCGCGAGCGCGTGCCGTACGATCCGGTAAAAGATTTCGCGCCGATTACGCTCGCGGCAAGTTCACCCAACGTTCTGATCGTGCATCCTTCGCTGCCCGTGAATTCGGTCAGGGAGCTGATCGCCGCCGCCAGGGCGCGGCCCGGAGAGCTCAATTATTCGTCGAGCTCGACCGGCGCCACGCCGCATCTCGCTGCCGAACTCTTCAAAGCCATGGCCGGGGTGAACATCGTGCGGGTACCGTACAAAGGCAGCGGCGCGGCGCTTACCGCGCTGATCGGCGGGCAGGTGCACGTAATGTTTCCCAATGCAGGCGCGGTAACGCCTTATCTGAAGTCGGGGCGATTGCGCGCGCTCGCGGTTACCACGAGTGAACCCTCGGCGCTGGTTCCCGGCCTGCCCACGCTCGCCGCATCGGGCCTGCCCGGATACGAATCCGTATCGCCGTTCGGAATATTCGCTCCCGCCGGCACGCCGCCGGCGCTCGTTCATCGGCTCAATCAGGAAATCGTGGGCGCGCTGCGCAAACCGGAGGTAATTGAAAGACTGTTCAATACCGGTACGGAATCCGTCGCGAGCTCGCCTGAACAGCTTGCGGCTACGATCAAATCCGAAATGGCCAAGTGGGGCAAGGTGATTCGCGATGCCGGTATCCGCGAAGAGTAGCGGAGTCGCTGTCGTGAGGACGCTAACCCGCTAATCGACTTTGGCGCCGGAGCGCTTTACGATTTCTCCCCATCTTTTCAGCTCTGTCTTGATCAACGCGGCAAATTCTTCGGGTGTGCTGCCGACGGGTTCGGCGCCGTCGCTCAACAGACGTTCTCTGACATCGGGCGCAGCAGTCTGCGCGGCGATGAGCGTGCTGAGTCGCGCGATAATCGGCTTGGGAGTGAGATGGGGCGCGAGCACGCCAAACCAGTTGGTGGCCTCGAAGCCTGCGACGCCTGCTTCGGCGACGGTGGGCAATTCGGGGATTGCGCGTGAACGGTTTTTGCTCGTGACAGCCAGCGCTATCACGCGTCGCGCTTTAACCTGGGGCAGACCGCTCACTACGCTGATGAACGTCAGCGAGACCTCTCCCGACATGACCGCATTGAACGACAGTGAACCCTTGTAAGGGACGTGCACAAAATTCACTCCGGTCGCAGACTTGAACCATTCCATCGCCAGGTGATGCAGCGAGCCGTTGCCCGGTGAGCTGTAGTTCAACGGAACAGAGCGTGTTTTTGCAAGCGTGATCAGTTCTGCGACGGTCGACACGCGCAGCGACGGGTGTACCGTCAGCAGGAAAGGACTCGCCACCGCCAGGCTGATCGGATCGAAGTCTTCCACCGGCCGGTAAGGCAGTTGTTGATGGAGGTTCGGATTGATCGTCAGCGCACCGGTATACCCCAGCAACAGCGTGTAGCCATCCGCAGGCGACTTTGCAACCATTTCGGTGCCGACGATGCCGCCCGCGCCGGAGCGATTGTCGACGATGACCTGCTGTCCGAGACGCTCGCTCAGTTTTTGTGCCAACATGCGGGCCACAAAGTCCGTACCGCCGCCCGGCGGTTGTGGGACTACTAAGCGGATCGGCTTGCTCGGATAATCCGCGGCATCGGTGATCGTAAAAGGCGCTGCAAATGTCAATGCGACTAGAAGTTTCAACATAGCTGCCATTATGCCGATATGACGCAAACGGCGCGAAATATATGAGCCCGTGCTACCGTCAGGCGCAAGCCGGATTGATCTTTCTCGCGTGCCTCGCAACTCCAACTCACGCCCAACAACAAGGTGGGCTCGTGCACCCTTATCCGAACAAGCCAATCCGGATGCTGGTGGGCATACCGCCGGGCGGAGGTATCGACATCGTTGCCCGTACTATCGCCCAGAGCCTCGCCGAACGATGGGGCCAGACGGTTCTGGTCGACAACCGCACGGGCGCGGGCGGTGCGATTGCGATGGAACTCGCGACGCAGGCGGCCCCCGACGGCTATACGCTATTGGCCGGCAGCCTCAGCACTATCGCCAGCGCGACACCGCTCAAAAAGGTCACTTTCGATACGCGCAAAGCGTATGCGCCGATCATTCAGATGAATTCGCAGCCGTATGTGCTGGCTATCAATCCGTCGCTGCCCATCAGTACAGTGAGGCAACTGATCGCATACGCCAAGCGCGCGCCCGGCGCACTTAATTATGCGTCGACCGGCATAGGGTCGTCTTCGCATCTCGGGATGGAGTTCTTCAAGCTTGCCGCCGGTATAGACGTGGTGCACGTGCCCTACCGCGGGCTCGGCGCGGCGATGGTCGATGTGATCAGCGGGCAAATTCAACTGTTGTTTGGCGCCGCGATCATCGTCACGCCCAACGTGCGCAGCGGCAAGCTTAAAGCACTTGCTGTCGGCAGTCTGCAACGTTCGCCCGCCTATCCTGCCCTGCCGACGATCGCCGAGTCCGGTTTGCCCGGTTTCGAGTGGAGCAATTCGTACGCGCTATTCGCACCGGCAGGGACGTTGCCCGCCATCGTGCTGGCGCTTAACCGCGAAGTTGGCGCGATCGTGCATTTGCCGGAGGTGCAAAAAAAGCTCGCTGCCGATGGCGTCGAAGCGGTGGCGCCCAATTCGCCGGCACAATTCAGCAATATTTTCGCGCGCGAAGTCAGCAAGTTCGAGCAGTTCTTCAAGGCATCGGATATCAGACTATAGCAATCGTTCCGGCACCTGATTCGCGTGCTCGAGCAATAGTCGCGGGAATTCCTCCGCCGCTTGCACGGCTTTTCCCGCTTCCTCCGGCGCAAGTGCATCGCCCGGTTTGTACTGCGGAAAAACATAAATTCTCAAATCAGGCATTCCCAGTCCCTTGGCCTGCGCACGCGCGGCACGCTCGAAATGGTTGTAGACGAAGAGTACCGCGGGGCGGCCGTTCTTTGATATGTTGACTGCGTCGCGCACGGCGGCGGAAGTGCAGGATCCTCAGGCCCCCAGCCCGACCAGCACATAATCGGTTTCGCCCGCCAGCCGGTCGACGTCGGCTCTGGGCGCAGGCGCCCACGTGTTTTCCTTGTAGACGCAGTGCATCGACGCCGGCTTGAACCTGCGTTCCACCTCGTGCTCGAGCGCTTTCCAAAAAGCGAGTCCCGAGGCATGCTGATTGAAAATAAAACCAGCTTTTCTGCCATTAAGCGTTTCGAGCACCTGCTCCTGCGCGCGCTCGCTGCCGGCGATAGTGCCGGTTGGATCCATTATCTGTATGGTCATGTGTTGCCTTCGTGGTGCGTGAATGTCTGAAGATTAGCC
>DASYSI010000317.1:0-7998 GCA_036003485.1 Burkholderiales bacterium
AATTGCCGCGATGAATTTCCGAGCCCGCGCAGATCCGGCCGCACCACGCGGTAGAAGCGGCTTAAGTACGGCACCCAGCTGTACCAAAATCGCGACGAGCGGGCAAAGCCGTGCTGCAGCAGGAGACAGGGTGCTTTTTTCCACGGGTCGGTGTAGTCGTCAAGCTCGTAAGAAATTGCGGGCTCATGCGGTCTTTCGACGTACGGCATCGGCCGTTCTCCTTGGGTTTCGAAACAGCGTTAACCGCCGCTCGATGCATTTCAATCGTACGCTCGCTTAACACAAATGCGCTTTATTCTAAGGATAAGATATCATCATCGCGCCGGAACCTGCGGCGCCGCGCAGAATAAACAGTCAATAGAGGAGGGCGATGGCCCGGGTTTATCAAAAAGCACGCATCAACGATATCGATATCCACTACGACCTCGCGGACTATACCGATCCCTGGCGTGCGGCGCGGGCGGAAACGTTTCTGCTCTACCCCGGTTACTGCCGCAATCTGGAATTCTGGCACGCATGGGTGCCGCTGCTCGGTCGCGATTACCGCGTGCTGCGCATGGATCCGCGCGGCTATGGTCACAGCGGCAAGCCGGCGATCGGACACGACATCGAACTCGATCAAGCCGTCGACGACGTGCTCGCCTTGATGGACGATCTCGCGATCGAGCGCGTGCACTGGGTCGGCGAATCGACCGGCGGCAAGGTTGGGATGGCGCTCGCGCTGCGCGAGCCGCGGCGCATCGCGTCGATCTCGGCGTGCAACACCACCGCGAAGACCGCGCAGCAGACCGTCGATACGTATGCGATCGGCGAAAAGGACCAGGGAGCCGCGATTGAAAGATACGGCGTCGGCGAGTGGTGCCGGCGCACGCTCAAGTACCGCGTCGATGTCTCAAAGATTCCACCGCAGCTCGGCGCATGGTGGGCGCTCGAAATGGACCGTGTGCCACGCCATGTCGCGGTGAGCGCGTTTCGCTGTTTCTCGAAGGTCGATCTGTGGCCGCGGCTGCCCGAGATCAAGGCGCCGACGCTGCTTATCCTCGGCGATAATTGTCCGGAAAATCGGAGAAAACAGCTCGCCGAAATGAGCCAGATTCTGCCCGCTGGCAAGCTCGTGCGACTCGAAGGATACGATTTCGGCATTCATTACCTGGCGCCCGAACGCTGCGTGAAGGCGGTACGGCAGTTTGTTGCGGAACGCGCGCATTGACCGGCGGCACACGCAGCGCGAAGCGAAGATCGAGAACACGAAACAAGGACGAAAATCGGTGCGACGACATTGGGTCCTGATTGCAGCCGGCGCGGCGACAGCGTTGTGTCCGCAGTTCACACGCGCCCAGAGTACTCCTGCTTACCCCGCCAAGCCGGTGCGCGTCATTGTGCCGACGGCGTCCGGCGCAGCGACTGATCTGCAGGCGCGCATGATGGCGCAAAAGTTAAGCGAAAGCCTCAGGCGCTCTTTCGTGGTCGAGAATCATCCGGGCGCAGGTTATACGCTCGGCTACGGTATCGTCGCCAGAGCCGCACCCGATGGTTACACGCTGATGGCGAGCTCGACTGCACTCACCTTCGTTCCGGCGCTGCGCCCGGATCTGCCGAATGATCCGCTCAAGGACTTTGCGCCGATTGCGCTCGTCACCAAAGCGCCGTTCCTGCTGCTCGCGCATCCGGCACTGCCGGTCAAATCGACGCGGGAGCTGATCGCGCTGGCGAAGTCGAAGCCGGATGCGATCAATATGGGTATCGCCAATGGCAGTACCACGCACATGGTTTCGGCGTGGTTCATCTCCATGGCTCACGTCAAGCTCACGCTCGTCTCCTATAAAGGGACCGGACAGGTGATGGTCGATACGATCGCAGGCCAGATACATACGCTGTTCGGAAATGTGCTGGCGACCCTGCCTTACGTGAAATCAGGCAGGCTGCGCGCGCTCGCGCTCAGTACCGCAGAGCGATCCGCGGTGCTGCCCGATCTGCCGACCATCGCGGAATCGGGTGTGCCCGGATTTGACGTGAGCACATGGCATGGCTGGCTCGCACCGGCGGGAACGCCGTCCGCGATCGTCAACAAATTGAGCGCGGAACTCGCGACCGCAGTGAAATCGCCGGACGTGGCAAAGAAACTCGCCGAAGACGGCGGAGTACCGTTAGGCGGCGGCCCGGAACAGTTGCACAACCTTATCGCGGTTGAAATCCCGCGCTGGCGCAAAGTCGTCAATGATGCAGGCATGCGCGTGGAGTAAAGCGACAGGCTGATTTCGACCGACGATCCGTGGCTGGCCGACTGCCGTCGAGGCCGAATGAAACAACCGCTTATTTCGCCATGCCGAGCTCGGTGAGCAGCACCCTGGATTGTTCGTCGTCCCTCTTCAGGTAGTCAATGGTCTCGCGCGAGTTCTTGTAGCCCCATTCCCACGAATTGAACTCGAGGTATTGCTTCCACTCCGGATGCTGAACGGTCTTCGCGAGGATGCTTTCCCAATACGCAACCTGCGCGGACGTGAGGCCTTTCGGTCCCATGAAGATCGTCCATCCTTCCATTACGACGTCGAAACCGTTCTCGCGGAAAGTCGGAACATCGGGCAGGCCGGACGAACGCTTCGGCGTGCTGATCGCGAGGATGCGCAGCTTGCCCGCCTGGTGGTGCGGAATGGCGTTGTTGATGGCGAGCGACGTGGCGCTGATATGGCCGCCGAGAAGGTTGGTCGTCGCTTCGGAGCCGCCTCCGAACACCAGGATCTTGAGCTGCTTCGGATCGACGCCGACGGCTTTGGCGAGCAGCGCGACGGTGAAGTGATTGACTGCGCCGCGCGTGCTGCCGACGGCGATGGACAGCGATTGCGGGTCCCTCTTGAGCTGGTCCGCAAAGTCCCTGATAGTCTTGAACGGCGAATCGGCGCGCACGGCGAGCCCCACCGGCTCGTTCCCGACGAATGCAAGCGGCGTGAGGTCGGTGTAGCTGATCGGGCTCAAGCCGCTGATACGGTTGGTGATGAGCCCGGCCTGGGCGACGACGACGAAGTGCGCGTCGCCAGCTTTCTGGCTTATGTACGAATACGCCAGTGAACCGCCGCCGCCAACCTTGTTGTTTACGGCGGCGTCGAGCATTTTGTTCTCGCTCCAGATCTTCTGCATCACCCGCGCCGTTTTGTCGTTGCCGCCGCCGGCGGCGGAGAACACTACGACTTCGACCGTACGTTCGGGTTTCCATTGCGCATACGCGGTGGGAAGTGCAGCAAGCAGGGTGGCAAAGAGAAGGCAGTTCAGGGGACGTGACACGGGAAGGTCCTTAGAATTCTTCGTGCGGATACACGGGCGGCACGGGCTCGGTGCGCTCCATCTCGCGCCCGAGCTCCCGCTCGATGATCTCCATCTCGGAGAGCAGGGTCGAAAGCCGGAGCCTGACGTTCTCGCGGTCCGCTTCGGGTATGTCGAGACCGATGGCCCCCGCCATCGCGCGCAGCTGTTCCGTGGTCAGTTCCATCTTCAAGCCTCCGCCGTGCCGCGCTCGCGTACGCCCGCGAGCGTGTGGTCGAGATCCGGGTGGCGCTGATGCCACGGCGTTGCGCGCTCGAACGCGTGGCCGATACGATAGACCGTTTCCTCGGCGAACGGACGCCCCGCAATTTGCAGCGAGAGCGGCAGGCCGTCACGCGTGAACCCCATCGGCAGCGCAAGCGCCGGCGTATTGGCAACGCCGAACGGATGCGTGCTGATGCGGCGCAGGATTAGCCGCTGTGTCACATCCGCCTTCGATTTCACTTGTTCGCGCGCATCGGCTATCAGCGCCGGCGGATTGAGATTGGTCGGGCACAGCAATGCGTCCCAGTGGGTCAGAGCGTTCAGTATCTGCCGCCGTACCACCGCCCGCGCCCGCATGGCGCGGCTGTACACCGGCGCGGGCACCAGCAGCGCGGTCGCCATGCGCGTGCGCGTACCCACGTCGAAGTCGTTCCAGCGCGTGCGCAGCAGATCGCGGTACATCGAGGCCGAGTCGGCATCGGAGGTCAGCATCTGCAGCGGAATCGCGTGTTTCGCCCACGGCAGCGACACTTCGCCTACCTCGGCGCCGAGCTCCTTCAGCACCCTCAGCGCACGCTCGAAGGCGCTGCGGACTTCCGCGTGCACGCCCTCCGGCCACGCCATTTCCGTCACCGTCGCAACGCGCAGTCCCTTGAGATCCGGCGTAAAAGCCGAGAGGAAATCGGGCACGGCGCGCTTGCTCGTCAACGCATCGAGCTCGTCGTAGCCCGCGATCGCAGACAGCAACAACGCATTGTCCTCGACCGTGCGCGTGACGGGGCCGATAGTGTCGGAATGCCACGCATGCATGATGGCGCCGTAGCGGCTGACGCGGCCGTAAGTCGGACGCAGTCCCACCACGCCATTCGCCGCCGCAGGACCGCGGATCGAGCCGCCGGTATCCTCTCCCAATGAACCTGAGCAGAAGCCTGCGGCGGGCGCAATGCCGGAGCCGCTCGAAGAGCTCGACGGCGTGCGTTCGGGGTTCCAGGGATTGCGCGGCTGGCCGTAGGGAAATACGTTGGTTCCACCTTTGCCGAATTCGTGGAGATTTTCCTTGCCGATCAGAATCGCGCCCGCGCGTTCGAGCTTCGCGACCACTGTTGCGTCGAAGTCGGGGACGTAATCGGCGTTGATCTTCGAGCCCAGCGTCGTGCGCACGCCCCGCGTGCAGATCTGGTCTTTGACCCCGTACGGGATCCCGTGCAGCGGGCCGCGCCAGTTCCCCGCGGCGATTTCGCGCTCGGCATTCCTCGCCGCGGCGAGAGCGGACTCGGCGCACACCGTGATATACGCACGCAACACGTCGTCATAGCTGCCGATGCGGTCGAGGTACGATTGCACGAGATCGACGGGCGAAAGCTTCCGGCTCCGGATCATCCGGCCCTGCTCGGCGGCGCTCAGAAAGGCGAGATTGCGGTCGATAGTCATTGGAGTAAGTTCTTCGCCTTATGGTTTCTGGACCGTGCCGATATGCGCGAGGAAGGCGGTCATATCCGCAGTTTGGTCTACGAGAAGTTTGCCGAACTCGGCGCTGCCGCGCCACATGTCTTCATAATTGTTGCGTGCTGCGAATTCCTTCCACGCCGCACTGTCGTGCACGCGCTTGAGCGCGGCTTCCATCGCGGCTGCGGCTTCCTTCGGCACACCGGCCGGCATCACGAAGCCTCGCCCGGTGCCGACGACGACGTTATAGCCAAGCTCCTTCAGAGTCGGCGCATCCGGCACCGCGGCCAGGCGCTTCTCGCCCGATACTGCGATCACCCTTAGTTTCTTGTTTTCGACGAGGCTCAGCATCTCGCTCAGGTTCTCGGGCGTAAAGGTGACGTGCCCGCCGGCGACGGCGAGCGCTGCTTCAGAGCCGCTCTTGAACGAGACGTACTTGAATTTTGCGCCGGTTTCCCGCTCGATGAGATACAACAGCAGACGAGCGGTGCCGGTGGCGGAAGCCACGCTCGCAGTGATTGTGTTGGGCTCCTTGCGTCCGGCTTCGATCAAGTCTTTGGCGGTCTTGAACTTTGAATCCACAACCACCGCGATCGCCTGCGGATCGAGTGCAAACGAAACGAGCGGCGTGAAATGTTCGAGCCCGAGATCGAACTCTTTGCGATTGGTCGCGGCCAGGAATGAGCCGGTCGCCATGGTGAGAACTACGTGAGGATCCCCGCGCTTGCTCTTGACATAGTTGAACGCCAGGACGCCGCTGCCGCCGGGACGGTTCGAGACGATGATAGCCTGCGGGAAGATCTTTTCGCGCGCAAGCAGATCGGTGACGGCCCGTGCAAACAAGTCGGTGCCGCCGCCGGGCGAAGTGTGGACGTTGAACTCGATGGGCTTCGTGGGAAATGGCTGAGCCTGAACGGCGCCGGTCAGCGCAGCGGAAATTCCGATGACGGCAATCATGAACGATCGAACGCTGATGCCAATGTCAACTCTCATGTTGTATTCCTCCATTATTGTCGGGCGCATCGAGGCGGCCGTTCGGATATTATAGCGTTCAGAGTTCATCGCCCGTGCGGAGCCGGTGAACTCAATTTCCGGTTGCATCTTCTCGACGGAATGGAGAAACCCGCAGTGAAATCACAGAACGCGGGACGCGATCAAGCGGTGAGCCCGCAGAGTCGCGCCAAAGGAGCCATCAGCCCGATCATGGTCAAGCTCAGCACGTACATGAGCGGGGCCGCCGCGCGCGAGTTGCCGGCAAATGTCGTCAGAGAAACGAAACACCACATTCTTGACACGGTTGCGGCCATGGTGTCAGGCGCGCAACTCACGCCGGGCCTGCACGCGCTGCGTTTTGCCAAGGCTTATGACGGAGCAAAGATCGCAACCGTCGTTGCTTCGGATCTGCTGACCGGGCCGATCGAGGCTGCGATGGTCAACGGCGTTCTCGCCAATGCTGACGAAACCGACGACAACTACAGCACCGGCGGTGCGCATCCGGGATGCGCCATCGTGCCGGCGGCGCTGGCAATCGGCGAAAAGAACCGCATCGACGGAACACGCTTTATTCGGGCAGTGGCGCTCGGCTACGACGTCGGCCTAAGGGCGTTCAAGCTGGTCGCCAACGGCGGCGTGTTGAGCGAGACGCATAACATTGTTGGAACATTTGGCGCGTCGGCGGCATGCGGTTGCGCGGTCGGATTGGACACGCGGCAAATGCGCACGCTGATCGACTACGCTTCGCAACAAGCGGGCGCCGGCATCGGCGCGTGGCGGCAGGATAGCGAACACGTCGAGAAATCGTTCATGTTCGGCGGGATGGGCGCGCGCAACGGTGTAACGGCAGCGATGCTCGTCCAGGCGGGATGGACAGGCGTAAACGACGTGTTCTCGGGACCGGGAAATCTATTTCAGTCGTATGCGCCCAAGGCGGATCCGGAGATATTGGTGCGCAAGCTCGGCGAAGAATACGAGGTGCAGAATACGATTATCAAGAAGTGGAGCACGGGAGGCCCGATTCAGTCGCCGCTTGAAGCGGTCTCCCTCATACGTCAGCGTCGTGCCTTCGAGCCGGACGAAATCAAGCGGATAAACATCCGCGTCGCAAGCAGTGCGGCTGACAAGATCGACGACAGCGTGATGGCTAACCTGTCGATGCAGTATTTAATCGCCGTGATGCTCATCGACAAAGCGCTCTCGTTCAAAGCTGCGCACGATGAGCCGCGCATGCATGATCCTGCCGTGGTCCGCCAGAAAGCGAAGATCAAGATCATTGCGGATGAAAGCCTGGAGCGACTGCTGCCTAAGAGAGTGGCGATTGTCGAGATCACTTTTAGCGACGGCACGACGATAACGGAGCGCAACGATACGGTTCGCGGCAGTCCGGAAAACCCGATGAGTAGTGAAGAAGTTATCGCGAAAGCCCGCGATTTGATCGCTCCGGTGCTTGGAAACGAAAAATGCGCGGCGCTCATCGGTAAAATATTCGCGCTCGAAGAGGTGAAGGATATTGGTCAGCTTCGACCTTTGCTTCAGCGTGGGTAAGCGAATGAAAGATAGCTGCTGCCACCTGTATTTGCCGCCGGAGGAAGCTGCAGACCCCACGGCGATTGAGCGTCCTTCATATCTAGACTTTCCGCTGAATGAACGAAAATAATCGATACTTTGGCGCTGGGTTGTAAGCCTGCAGTCGGATATGCTTGGCCTATGGCACCGCTGCACCGTAATCAAAATAAAGAAAAACTTCCATGACTTCAGTCGCACAAGCCGTTAAGCCCGATGCGATTCGGGCACTCGATCTCAAACGCTTCTTCGATCCGCACAGTGTCGCGTTGGTTGGCGCGACCGAAGATCTCGGGCGCTTCGCTGGGCGCGTGTTGATGCGCATGATGAACTTCGGCTACCGCGGAAAAATCTATCCGGTGAATCCGCGTTTTGTGGGCCAGGCGGTGCGCGGTCATGCGTGTTACGCGGGCGTGCGCGACTTGCCCGAGGCGCCTGACCACGTCGGCATCGTGGTGCCCGCCGAACGGG
>DASYSI010000318.1:0-6664 GCA_036003485.1 Burkholderiales bacterium
CGCGCTGGATGCAAAATTCAGCGTGCAATATTGCGTGGCGCGCGCCCTGCTGCATGGCAACGTCAGGATCGAGCATCTCGAAAGCGATGCTTATCTCGACCCGCTGGTCCGCAGCCTGTTACCCCGGATTCATGCCGCGCCTTATACCGCAGTGCAGTTTCCCACCGGCAACCCCGTTGCGGCTGAAGTGAAAATCACGCTCGCCGACGGGAAAACGTTTTCGGCCAAGGTCGATCGGCCGCTTGGCCGCACGTCGCACAACCCGATAGCGCCGGAGTCGATGCAGGCAAAATTCGTGAATTGCGCATCGCGCGTGCTCGCGCCGCATGCCGTGGTAGCCGCCGCCGAGACGATCGGCAAGTTTGAGATGCTGGAATCGATGCGCGATTTCACAGTGTTGCTGGAAACCGATCGGGTGCAAGTCGACGCGGAAGTACAGACATAGCCGTGCCGCGGCAACCGGGATAGATCGAGAGGAAAACGAATGTCGATCAAGCATATTATTGGATGCGTGATTCCGGCTGGCGCGCTGTTGTTCGGGGCGAGCCCTGCGTGCGCACAATCGTATCCCAACAAGCCCATACGCATCATCACCAGCGCGCCGGGCAACGGCGACGATTTAGCGGCGCGTTTGATCGCGCAAGGTGTCGCCGGCGCTCTGGGTCAGCAGGTGGTCGTGGACAACCGCGGATTCGTCGCGGTCGAAATGGTGGCCAAAGCAGCGCCCGACGGCTATACCGTCTTGTTGTACGGCAGTCCGATGTGGCTCGCGCCGTTCATGCGCGAGTCAGTGCCGTATGACCCGGTGACGGATTTTTCGGCTGTCACGTGGGCGACAGTCTCGCCCAACATTCTCGTGGTGCATCCTGCGCTGGCAGTGAAATCCGTCGCCGAGCTGGTGGCCGCGGCCAAAGCGAAGCCCGGGGAGCTGAATTATGGTACCGGTTCGGCGGGGTCTACGCCGCATCTCGCAGCGGCATTGTTTAAATCCATGACTGGCGTCAATATCGTGCGCGTGCCTTATAAAGGCAGCGCGCCCGCGCTCACAGCACTTATCGGCGGCCAACTTCAGTTCATGTTTCCTTCGACGAGCTCAGTGGCGCCGCATCTCAATTCGGGCCGATTGAAGGCGTTGGCGGTAACGAGCGCGCAACCGTCGGCTCTTGCTCCCGGCCTGCCGACGATGGCAGCCTCCGGATTGCCAGGCTATGAGTCCGCTTCGCTGCTGGGTGTGTTCGCGCCCGCGGCAACACCCGCGGCACTCGTCAATCGGCTGAACCACGAGATGGTGCGCGCGCTGACGCGAAGCGACGCGAAAGAGCGCTTGTTCAATTCCGGAGTCGAAGCGGTGGGCAGCTCGCCGGAAAGGTTTGCCGCCACCGTGAAATCTGAAATGGCCAAGTGGGGCAAGATAATCAGAGATGTCGGCATTCGTGACGAATAAACTTCCGCCGCCGATCTCACGCGTCACATTCCTGTTGGATAAAAATGCGGAGCACTGAACAAAAACGTCATGGGTTGGCGTGCTGCGGCGATTGGTTTAGACTTCCCAGGTAACGGCAAACGGAGGACAAATAATGGTACACGCAATGACCGGCGTACAAGCGCTGCAAGGCCGTCGCTTCACCAAATCCAAGGGAACCGGACAGGAGCACTGGCGAACGGATTTTATCGGGCTGCCTTCGGACGGCGAAGTCAAGAATGAGCCCCAGGCTTTCCTGATCGAAATGACTCCGAACGAAACGATCGTTCCGCATTTCCACGAGGTCGACCAGTTTCAGGTGTTCGTCGCAGGCGGAGGCGGTCTGGGACGCAACAACGAGGTTGCGCATCCGATCGCGGTTCACTACGCCGATCACCACACCGGTTACGGGCCGATCAATGCGGGTCCGCAGGGGTTTTCCTATTTCACGCTGCGCGCGAAATCGGATTCGGGCGCGGTCTATCTGCACCAGCCTGGATATCGCGACAAGTTGAAGCCAAGCAAGAAGCGCCACCACCTCGCACACGTCACATTAAGCACCGAGCCGGTGCTGCTGAACCGTACGCACGTAGCGTTCGAGCCCCTGATCGAGAACCAGGAAACGAATACGGACGGTCTCGGCGCGTTTTTGTTACGCATGGGACCGGGAATGAAAGCGGCCGGACCCGATCCGCGCGGTAGCGGCGGCCAATATTACCTGGTAATGAACGGCGCACTCGAACGTAACGGCCAGCATTACCCCGCGTGGTCGACAGTCTTCGTCGACTCGGCTGAAGCGCCTCTTGCGGTCAACGCCGGTGCGCGAGGCCTCGAGGCACTGATCCTGCAATACTCGCGCCTCGACTCATAATACCTATTGTCAATGGCGGCGACGCCATAAGCACGTCACGTACCGCGAGCGCAGCCTTAACTTCGGCCAGATTGCCGCGCGACATGGTGCGTAATGACCTCGATTACGCGCTCGCCGCCCGATGTTTTGATTTCGGTGCGCACCACTGCGATCGTGCGACCGGCGTGAACCAAGCGTGAGCTCACGCTGAGCGATTTTCCGCGGCCGGGACTGATATACCACGCTGACGCATTCGCAAGCATCATCGCTGCTGGCGCCGCTGCGCACGCGCACGCGGCGGCAATCCCGAACGATATTCCACCTTGCACGTGTCCGACGCGGTTGCCGATATGCGGGCCGATCGCGACGCGGTTGCGCGCGCCGTTTGCAGTGCGCCGCGGCACTCCGCCCCAGAAATGCTGGATGAACGAGACGCGCGGCGATGTCTTCGCGAGCGCATCGTCGCACGCCTTTAGGATCGCGCGCTCATGCGGCTCCAGTTTTCCAGCGTCGAGCGGCGCCGCGTGCGACGGTTGCGCGTGCTGCCACGGCAGCGGAGCCAGCTTTACGCCGGGCGGAGGATCGAGCGCGGCGAATTCTCCGCTCGCATGACATACCGGCTTGCCATCGGCCAACAAGGTCGCCGCCGACAATGAGCGGCGCAGCGCGCCGCCTGTGCTGAAATCGAGCAGGCGCGCGTGCGCGCTGATGTCGCCGACTGCCGGTGCGCCCGTAAACTGCATCAGCAAGTGCAGCGTCGCGAGTCGCGCGCCCGGCGCAGTCTGGGTGCGCGCGGTCGTAGCAAGCGCAGTGTCGGCGAGGATCGCGAGCGCCGCGATATCGACCGTGCCGTTCGCATCGCGGCAGTGCGGCCCATCGGCCAGCACAAGCCGCGCAGTATCGCTCGCGACATGCGGCCAGGCCATGTCCATGAAGTAACCGGGGAAATGCAGCCCGGCGACGCGGTTGCCGGCGATCCCACGCAGCACTCGCGCACGGATTGCGGTGGCATCGGGAATCGCCGCTGTCGAAGGTCTGCGGGGCATGTTCAATGCGGTAGGGGTTCGCGGCGATTATACCGCTTGCGCCGAATAAGCCCTGATAGCCGGCGCCAAGATTTACGCAAGCCGCCGCCGTCCGATACACAAGCTCTGCAGTACCTTGACGCGAGCGCCGGCGCGGCGAAGAATGAATGGAGCCCGTGTCGATTCGAGGAGGCGCGCCATGCCGTACCGTATCCGTCGTTTGTTCACTGCGTTGCTGTTTGCATCGCTCGCCGGCGCATTGCCGTCTGCGCACGCCGCATCATCATCCGATCAGTCGACGCGCGCGCAGCAACAATCTGCAAAGCCGATGAAGAAAAAAGAGCCGATGGCCGGCGAGATGAAAAAAGACGGCATGATGAAAGAAGACGTGAGCAAAGCCGCCGCAAAGTGGGATAAGAAAATGGAGCCGTCGAAAAACAAAGATCCGAAGTGACGGCGAGAAGTTATTTCACGGCACCCTCCTCGCCCTGCAGACCGCGTCGAGCAGGTTACTTGTGGATACCCAGCCGCGCATAGATCGGTTGCATGTGCCGATGCAGCAGCGGAAGCTGGCGCGCCATATATAAAGTAGCTGCGACGCATACGCAGCCGCCGACGAGTACGGTATGCGTCGCTCCGATTTGATCGGCTAGCGCACCGGCGATGAGTCCGCCGAGCGGCACGATACCGAGAAACGCAGCCGTGTACAGGCTCATCACACGCCCGCGCTTGTCGTCATCGACGATAGTCTGCAGGATCATGTTGGTCGAGACCGAGATCAGCAGGATGCAAAACCCGATCACAACCATCAGTGCGATGGATAGTGGAAAGATTCGCGACCACGACAGCGCGATCAGCGCACATCCGGCAACGAACGCTGCTGCGACAATGAACCGGGTGAGCCCGCGCACGTCGCTGCGCGAAGCGAGCAGCAGCGTGCCGCCGACCGCGCCCATGCCGGCCGCCCCGACGAGAAAGCCGAGCTTTTGGGCGTCGCCGCCGAAGGCCTCGTGCACGACCGCCGGCATCAACGTGCCGTATGGCGCCGCAGTCAAGGCGATGACGGCAAGCAGCGTCAGCAAAAGCCGAATCGGAACCGTGCGCCACGCGTAGGCGAGACCTTCCTTGAAGCCGTGGAGCGCGGGCGGATGCGACGCGGCAGTAGCTTGCGGCCTGACGCGAATGAAGGCGAAGCTCATCAGCACTGCAATATAAGTAATCGCGTTGATCAGAAAACAGGTCGCCTCGCTGAACCAGCCGATCAGCACGCCGGCCACCGAGGGACCGATCAGACGGCCGCAGTTGGCGACGAGCGAAGTCATGGCTACCGCGTTGGGCAGGTCCTGTTTATTACCAACGAGCTCGAGCAGGTAGGCATGGCGCACCGGCAACTCGACTGCGACGCACACGCCGAGAAACATCGTGAGCGCGATGATGTGCCAGGTCTCGATCAACCCGGAAAACGCAAGAGCGGCGAGTACCGCCGCCTGCAGCATTTCCAGGACTTGAGTCGCGATCATCATGCGATGCCGGTTAAACCGGTCGGACCACAGTCCTACCAGCGGCGCGAGCACGAGCACCGGCACATTGGCAGCGAAACTCAGCACGCCGAGCAGCGTTGCCGATCCGGTCAGACGGTAAACAAGCCAGCTCACCGCGAGCTGCTGTATCCAGTAGCCGATCAGTGCCCATACCTGGCCGGCGATGAATAGTGAAAAGTTGCGGTGGCGCAGCGCGCGCAACGCGATCATGGCGATATCAGATAGGTTCTTTGCCGCCGATGTAACGGCAATCCTCCGGCGTGAAATTGTAGGGGAACCGCATGGGCATGGCTACGACGGCGCTTGCAGGCCGATGCAGTCTGCGAGTGCTATAGTCCGGTCCAGAAACGCGCGTGGTTATTTACCGCGGCGCGAAGCGGGCGCGGCATGCTCGACCGCAACAGGCGTGCATAATATCGGTTTTCAGAGGAGGGTTTCATGAAAATTGCGGTGTTAGACGACTACCAGGATGCATTTCGGAAGCTTGCCGTTTTTTCGCGCCTCAAAGGCCACGAGGTCCTGGTCTTTCACGACACCGAAAAAGATCCCGCCAAGCTCGCGGCGCGTGTCAACGGCGCGGATGTCGTGATACTTACGCAGCAGCGTTCCCCAATTCCGCGCGCGGTGGTCGATAAGCTCACGGGCGTGAAACTGCTCGCGCAGACGGGCCGCAATACCGGCCACATCGATGTTGCCGCGTGCACGGAGAAAGGCATCGCGGTTGCAGCCGCCGGCGGCGGGACTTCGTATTCAACGGCCGAGCTCGCGTGGGGACTCATCATCGCGAGCCTGCGCCACATCCCGCACGAAGTTGAGAAGTTGAAACAGGGCGTTTGGCAGACCACGGTCGGCACCGGGCTGCGCGGCAAGTCGCTCGGCGTCTACGCACTCGGAAAAATCGGCGGCAGCGTGGCGCAGGTCGGCAAAGCTTTCGGCATGAATGTGACGTGCTGGGGGCGCGAAGCATCGCAGGCCAAGGCGCGCGAAGCAGGTTACGAAGTGCCGGCGAGCCGCGAAGCGTTTTTCGCAGGCGCGGACGTCATCAGTCTGCATATTCCGCTCAGCAAGGAGACACGCGGTATCGTCACCGCCGCCGATCTCGCGCATATGAAACCGACTGCGCTGCTGGTCAATACCAGCCGCGCGCCGCTGATTCAGGAAGGTGCGTTGCTCGCAGCGCTCAAGCAAGGACGGCCGGGCTTTGCCGCAGTCGATGTCTACGAGAATGAGCCGGTCGTCGGCGGCAATCATCCGCTGCTCAAGATGGCGAACGTGATTTGTACGCCGCACCTGGGCTACGTCGAACAAGGCACGTATGAAAACTACTACGGCACCGTGATCGACAGCATTCTGGGATTTGCGTCCGGCAAGCCGGTCAACGTGCTCAATCCCGAAGCACTCGGAAGCAAATGATTGCGTAGTCAGAGCTCGAGCGCGCGAGCCGACTCAGGAATTTTTGTCGGAAAAGCTATTGCCCGCTATCTACCTGTTTATACTGCGATGCGAGTTGCGCCTGGACGTTGGGTGGCACGGGCTCGTGGTGGCTCAACTCCATCACGTATGAGCCTTGACCCGCGGTGACCGACTTGAGCCGCGCCTGGTAGTTATTGAGCTCCGACAGCGGCACGCGGCCGGAGATTGTCACCATTCCCGCCGTTGCGCTTTGCGTGCCGCTGATCTGACCGCGCTTGGAAGCAATGTCGCCGGCGATGTCTCCCATGTTGTTTTCGGGTGCGCTGATTTCGATGTTGACGATCGGCTCGAGCACGATCGGCCGCGCTTTCAT
>DASYSI010000319.1:0-10375 GCA_036003485.1 Burkholderiales bacterium
GAAACGGTTTTTGAACTCCGCGCGCTCGAGCACGCGTTTGGTTTCGCGATAGAGCTTGTTCACGATCGCAGGATCGGTTTTTGCGGGAGCGAGCATTCCGTACCACAGGTCGGTCTCGAAACCGGCGAGCCCGGGAGTCTCTGCGACCGCCGGTACATTGGGCAGCGCGGATGAGCGTTTGAGTCCGCTCACCGCGATCGCGCGTACCCGGTTTGACTCGATGAGTGGAGTCGCGGTCAGAATGCTGACGAACATGAACTGAACTTCGCCGCCGAGCAACGCAACCAGCGCCGGTGCGGCGCCTTTATAGGGAACGTGAGTCATATCGATTTTGGCCGCGGTTTTCATCATCTCGCCGGAAAGGTGCGCGCCGCCGCCGCCGCCCGATGACCCGAAATTGAGCTGGCCCGGTTTTGCTTTCGCGAGCGCGATGAGCTCGGCAACCGATTTGACCGGCAGGCTGGGGTGCACGAGCAGGACGAAAGGCAGTGTCGCAAGCTGACTGATCGGGGCCAGATCCCTGACCGGGTCATACGGCAGCTTCACGAGATGCGGATTGATGACGATGGTGGCATTGGTCGTGACAAGCACGGTGTAGCCGTCGGCAGGAGCCTTCGCGACCATATCCGCCCCGATATTGCCGTTGCCGCCTGCGCGGTTGTCCACGATCACGGACTGGCTCCACGCTTCGGTGAATTTAAGCGCGATCGCGCGCGCGAATACATCGGTGCCGCCGCCGGGTGCGAATGTCACGACGAAACGCAGCGGCTTAGTCGGATAGCTCGCAGCGTCTGCTGTCGCGGCCACGCTCGGCGTGGCAAAGAGTGGCACGATCGACGCGACGAGCAGCGCACCGGCAATCAATCGCGGAAACCGGCATCGCACTTGGTCAAACATTTTGCTGTCCCCATATCAAGAATTCGCAATCGATGGCATCGCGGCCACTCAGCATCATAGCGCGGCCGGGTTCTTCACGCGGGCAGCGCCCCATCCATTTTTGGCATGACGACATAATCGGGATTCAGTTCGGCGATGCTCGGGCATCCGATCAAAGCCAGCACGCGATCGATCTCGTCGCGAAAAATCTGGAGCGCGCGCAGCGCACCGCGCTCGCCTGCGGCTGCGGTCCCATGCAGCGGCGCGCGTCCGAGCATGACCGCGTCGGCGCCCAGGGCAAGCGCTTTGACGACGTCGCTTCCGCGCCGAAACCCGCTGTCGACGATCACGGTGATGCGCTTGCCGACAGCTTCGACCACCTGCGGCAGGACGAGGATAGGCGCGGTCGTGCTGTCGAGCACGCGCCCGCCGTGGTTGGAGAGCACGATCGCATCGGCGCCGCACTCGGCCGCCATCACGGCGTCTTGCGGGTGCTGAACGCCTTTCACGATCAGCTTGCGCGGCCACAGCTTGCGCAGTTGGCGCACGTCGTCCCACGAGATCGAATCGTTCGATGCCGTCGACCGTCCCATCGGCAGCGCCGTGATGCGCGTTTGTGTGTGCGCCGGAAAATTCGCGTAACGCGGCATGCCCGTCGTAACCATATAGCGCGCCAGAACGCCGAGCAGCCAGCGCGGATGCGTGAGCACGTCGACTACATTGCGCCGCGTAAACTTGAAAGGAATCGTGAAGCCGTTGCGCAGGTTGTACTCGCGGCCCGGCGCCACCGGCGTGTCGACCGTGAACACGAGCGCTTCGTAACCGGCATCGCGCGCGCGTGCGACGAGCTGATGCGAAAGCGCGCGCTCAGGCCACATGTAGAACTGGAACCACAGCGTGCCGCCGGCTTCCGCGGCAACCCTTTCGAGCGCAGTCATCGATCCCATTGCAAGTGTAAACGGTATGCCATGCGCCGCAGCGGCTCGCGCGAGCGCGATTTCTCCATCGTACCACGCGAGTCCGGTCGATCCGGTCGGCGCGACGATGACTGGCATGCGCTGCTTTTTCCCGAACAGCGATATCTCCTGGCTGCGCTTCGAGACGTCGACCAGGACACGCGGCTTCAATTTGATGCGTTGAAGCGCGATGATGTTGTCGCGCATCGCGATCTCATCGTCGTTGCCGCGATCCATGAACTCGAACAGGCCTTTGGGCAGCCGGCGCCGCGCTTTTTCGCGCAAGTCAGCGGTGTTGTACGCGCCAAGCGTGTCGTCTTTCATCAGCAGCGCGGGATTTTGAGCAGCGCGCGCGCGTCTTCGACGGTCGCGAGCTCGCGCCCGAGGTGGCCGGCGATCGCCGCGATGCGCGCGACGTGATCCGCGTTGTCTCCCAAAACGCCGGGTTTGAGATAAGGTTCGTCCTCGGTGCCGACGCGAACGTGTCCGCCCGACATCACGGCCATCGTCTCGATCATCAAATGCGTGGGACCCGTCACGCTCGTCGCATAAAACGTATCCTCGGGCAGGTTTTTGACACGATGCAGAAATTCCTCCGCCGTCGCGGGAGACCAGCTGCCGCCCGGGCGTCCGAAAAAAAGCGTCATCATGAAAGGCGGATCGACCAGTCCTTTGCCCGCGAGATCATCGATCATCCACAGATCGCCGAGCGCGCAGACCTCGAACTCGGGTTTCACGCCGTTATCGCGGCACATCTTCATCAACTCCGCGAGTTCCTCGCGCGGATGCAGCATCATCAGATCGCGGCCTACGAAAACGAGATTATGCGCGCCCACCGCGACTGAAATCATATCGGGATGATTATTGATCACTGCGCGCCGCTGCTCGACGGTCTGGGTCGAAATGCCGTACTGGATCAAAATATCGCAGCGTTCCCGGATCGCCCGGGTGTGAGATTCCCACGCTTTGTAATCTGCGGGCGGCGCGTGTATGTGCGCAATCGCAGCCCCCGCCCGCCATGCAGGCTCGACCGACGCCGCGAGCACGTCGGACTTGTGAAATCGCGCAGGAACTTCCGCGTACATCGAGGTATCCGTCGCGCAGTTTGTGATGATTAGTTTTTCCACAACTCTAATTGTCTTTCCTGAATATTTGAGAGTTACATAGGTGCGTGCTGCGAATCAATACGATCGACCTTTGTCCCTGCGTTTTTGCGGCACGTTTGTTTTACCGCGACTCAAGTATAGCCGCGGATATTTTTTCCGCGATCATGATCGTCGGAATGTTCGTGTTGCCCGCGATCACGTTTGGCATGATAGAGGCATCGGCCACGCGAAGTCCATCCACGCCGTGGACTTTTGCCTGCGCATCCACCACCGCGTGACGGTCGTCCGCCGTTCCCATGCGGCAGGTCCCGGCCGCATGGAACACACTCGCGATATTGTCTCGGATGTGAGCTTCGAGCCGTGCCGGATCGGCGGCGAGATCGCGCAAAGAAACCCGGTCTCCGCCGAAACCCGCCAGCACGAGATCGGCAACAGCGGGCGCAATATCGAACGCGCTTGCAATGAGCGTCGTTTTGACACGGTTAAGCGTGCTCATTTGATTCAACTTGCGCAGACGATCGCCGAATCGAACCGGAAAGGACGTCCCGCACGGGATACGAAGCCGGCAAAAATCCATGATGCTCAGCGTACGATGGAATACGCTGACCATGCGGCGCATATCGTGTTCGTCGGACATGAAATTAAACTGAATCCGCGGCATGTCACGTGGATCGGCTGATGCCAGGGCAACGCTGCCTTGCGAAAGCGGCCTCAGCAGCACGGGCGCGAAGTTGCCGATTTGCAGGCCGAGCGCATTCCATGAAGTCTTGCTCTGGATATTGATATATAAATCGCTACCGGATTCGGGAGGGCCGGATGAAAGACGCAGGGCTACGGTAGGCGCAGTGTGCAGCTCGGCCGGTTGGCGGGCCGCACGCCGAAGGTGGAATGCGAGATAGAGCACGGCGTGGTTCTGCAGATTTGCGCCGACTCCGGGTCGGTCGGCAACGATGCGTATGCCAAGATCGCGCAGCGACTCCTGCGCGCCTATTCCCGAACGCATCAGCAGCGCAGGCGAAAATATCGCCCCGGCGCAGACAATGACCTCGTTCGCGTGAAACGTTTGTTTCCTGCCGCCGATCTCTGCGCTCACACCGATTGCGCGCGTGCCTTCGAACAGGATCTGCGTGACAAGCGCGGACGTCGCTATGGAAAGGTTAGGACGGCGACGCACTTCAGCGTCGAGATAGCAGATTGCACTCGATGCGCGCCGCGTCGGCGTATTGCTCATCGGCACTGAGCCGTAGCCATCGCGGAAGTCGCCATTCATGTCCGCGATATATGGGATTTCCTGCGCGCGACAGTATTCCTCGATGGCGCGTGCGAGCGGCGGCCACGCCTCGCGCTTCAACCGGCGTATCGGTACCGGACCCGCGGCTCCGTGCAGATCGCCTTTGAAGTCCCAGTCGTTTTCAAGCTTTTTGAAAAACGGCAGTACGTCATTCCAACCCCAGCCGCGCCCTCCGGCGCGCTCCCAATCGTCATAATCGCGCGGCGTTCCGCGCAAGGCGATCATTCCCATGACCGAGCCGCCACCGCCCATGACGCATGCCTGCGGGAAATGTGTCGCGGGACCCGCGGTCTGATCGCGCCAATACGCTTTCAATGCGGGCCAGAAATATTGTTTGTTGAAGTATGACGCCGGATAGATATCGCTTATATCGGCGGGTTCGCAGCCCGGCGGCGTGTCTTCTCCGGCTTCGAGCAGGAACACGGTTTTCGCTGAGTGCTCGCTGAGCCGGCTCGCGAGTACGCAACCGGCGGCGCCCGCTCCAACCACGATAGCGTCGAAATGCTGAGACATGCCTTACGCGCGCACGATCGGATTGCTCAAGGTGCCGACGCCTTCGATTTGGCATTCGACAATATCGCCGGGCTTGATCCAGCGCTCGAGCTCGAATCCGACGCTGAACGCCGGCGGACCCGACCCAAAAAAATCGCCCACCTGCAGTGTTTCGTCGCGCGATACGTGCGCGATGAACTGCTCGAAAGTGAACGCCCAGTTAGAGAGGCGCCCGTCGAACCATACCCCGCCGTTCACGCGTGTGCGTTCTGCAACGTAAGCGACCGCGCTCTCGGCAAGCCCGCGCGCTGTGCTGCCAGCCTCGAGAAAAGCGATCATGTCGGGCGGTACGACAGCGTCGGCGTGCCTGCGTGCAGCCATTGCGTCGTGCGACTCGGCGAGCCACGCCGCGCGCGCTGAATTCAGATCGACCAGCGTGCCGCACGCGAGCGCGCCGATGCGATCGAATCGGCCGAGCGCAGTTTGGATTTGGTAACTTGCGAGCTTCACTGGTTCCGGTTTGATTCGTTTATTGTTTGAGGTATGAGACTATATTGCAAAAAACGACGGATCATTCTTGTTTCTAATCCGGGCAGGCGCGTTCCATGAAGATAAGACGGTCTTGCATTCAGTTGATAGCGATAACGTGTCTGGTCGCGGCCGTCGCTCCCGGTTGGGCGCAGAATTATCCGACAAAACCGGTGCGCTACATTATGCCCACGACGGGCGCCAACGAACTGATCGGCCGCCTGCTCGCGCAGGGCATGAGCGAGGCGCTCGGTCAGCAGGTGTTCGTCGATGTCCGCGCCGGCGCCGGAGGCAATATCGGAGCGGAGATTGCGGCGCGCGCGCCGGCCGACGGCTATACGCTGCTTCAGATCACGCAATCGCATACCGTCAATGTCAGCCTGTACCGCAGCCTCGCTTACGACGTGGTAAGGGATTTCGCGCCCGTTACCAAAATCGATTTATCGCCGTCGATCGTAGTCGTTCATCCGTCGGTGCCGGCGAAGTCGATCGGTGATCTCGTCAGGCTCGCCAAGGCGAAGCCGGGAGCGCTCAACTATGGTTCGGCCGGCGTAGGGACTTCGACGTTTCTTGCCGCCGAGCTGTTCAAGCTTGTCGCCGGTGTAAATATCGTCGAAGTGCCGTACAAAGGCGGCGCCCCCGCGCAGACCGCGGTCATTGCAGGCGAGGTTTCGATTTACTTTGCGCCGATCGCGACCGCGTTACCGTTTATACGCGACGGCCGTTTGCGCGCGCTCGCGGTCGGTTCAGCCACGCGCGTGCCTCTGCTTTCCGATTACCCGACGGTAGCCGAATCCGGTTATACCGGCTACGAGTCGAGCAACTGGCATGGACTGGTGGTACCGGCGAAAACTCCAAAAGAGCTCATTGCGTCGATACACGCCGCGGCGGTTACCGCTCTCAAGCGGCCCGATATCGCAAAGCGCATGCAGGAGCTTGGCCTGACTCCGATCGGCGATCAGCCCGATGAATTCGCCGAGTTCATCAAGGCAGACATCGAAAAATGGCGCAAGATTGTCCGGCAGAAAGGACTTACAGCTGACTGACAAACGCGGCATCCGAATCCGCGATACTCAAACGGCGGGCAAGGGGAGCTGCGTCTCGGCGAGCTCAGCGATCCGGCCTTGCTCTTCGAGTATGCGCTCGAGGATAGCCGCTGCCCTGAGACAGCGCGGCATGCCGCAATAGATTGTCGATTGGAGCACGACCTCGAGGACTTCTCTGGGAGTCGCGCCAAACGTGAGCGCGGCGCGCAGGTGGTTTTCGCCTTGCGTCACTTCGTCGAGCACGACGCAGACGCCGACGACGCAGAGTATGCGCGTCTTGTCGTCGAGAACTCCGCGCACGTACATCCCGGCATAAATGAAATCGAGCCAGTGCTTGAGAAAGTGCTGGTCGATACGGTCGAGCCGCTCGACGGTCTGGGCGTGGTGCGTAGGCTGCAGCCGCAGGCCGGCGCTGATGCCATGCCATCCGTACTTGCGCATCAGCTCTTCGCGGCGCGGAAAGCGATCGTCGGGCACCCGCCACGTCGGCCGCTCGCGCTCGAGCGAGCGCTCCGCGCTGCGGCCTTCGAGCGGAAGCTGGGTTTCTTTGATCTCGTCCATTCGGCCGAGCTCAGTGATAACTTGCCGAAAGACGCGCGCCGCGCGAACGACTTTCGGATTGCCGATATAAACTGTTATCTGGAGAATGACTTCGAGCGCCTCGCGCGGAGTTGCGCCGTGATCGAGTGCGCTGCGTATCTGGCTCGCGAGCTGTTCCATTTCGTCCTGTGCAACGCACTGTCCTATCTGGACGAGGAGCCGGGTCCGGTCGTCGAGAACGCGGCGCGTCAGCAATCCGCCGTAGGTGAAATCGAGCCACAGCCTGGCGTAGTGCGGATCGAGCTCGTCGCGCCATTCCATCATCTCGGGAAAATCGTGCGCGTTGAGCCGCGCGGCGTTGTCGATTCCTTTGGCGCCATACTTCCGCCTGAGTTGTTCGAGCCGCTGCTCGCGCTCTGACATTGACTTCTCCTATGTGTGATATTTCAGATTAAAGCAGCGTGGGCCGCAGCGCGCTGACGATAGGAATCGTCGCCTGTTTCCCTCACCCTCGTTCCCTCTCCCGGGGGGCGAGGGATGCAAAGCCCTGATCGATTTCCGTTAGATCCTGCGGCGTGAGCTCCCAATCGACTGCTTTGAAATTCTGCTCGAGCTGTTCGGGTTTGGTCGCGCCGGCAATGACGCTTGCTACGACCGGCTGTGCGGCGAGCCAGCCAAAGGCGAGCTCCAATAGGGTACGCCCGCGTTCCTTGCAAAATGCCTGCAGCCGCTCGAGCCGGGTCCAGTTGACCTCGGTCAGGTACATGTCGGCATAGCGCTTGCCTTTGGTGATGCGCGCGCCGTCGGGCAAGGGCGCGCCGCGCTGGTATTTTCCGGTAAGAAAACCGCTCGCGAGTGGGTAATAAGGCAGCAGCCCGACTCCGTAAGCCTGCAGCGCAGGAATCAGTTCGCGCTCAGGATCGCGCGCGACGAGACTGTATTCCGCGAGACATGAGACGAGCGGATTTAAGCCGTGATGGCGCGCGGTCCACTGGATTCCTACCAGCTGCCATGCGGCAACCGTCGCGCATCCGATGTAGCGGATCTTTCCCTGCCTGACGAGATCATCGAGCGCGCGCAGTGTTTCTTCGATCGGTGTCAGCGGATCGAGATGATGCATCTGGTAGAGATCGATCCAGTCCGTTTTCAAACGTTTGAGACTCGCCTCGACCGCGGTCATGATGTAGCGGCGCGACGCGCCTTTCATGGCACCCGTATCGTCCATCGGCGAGCCGAACTTGGACGAAAGGATGATGTCCTTGCGCCGATTGCCGAGAAACTGCCCGAGGCAGGTCTCCGAGCCGCCGCGCTTGCCATAGACGTCAGCGGTGTCGAAGAAAGTGATTCCAAGGTCGAGCGCTTTGGAAATAACTTTGCGCGAAGCTTCGGTGTCGATGCGGTCACCAAAATTATTGCACCCGAGTCCCAGCAGCGAGACCTTGAGATCGGATGCTCCGATGTTGCGCTGTTTCATTAGGTGATCCTTCTATCAATCCAGCCGCAGGTTATTGCGGCGAACCACATCGATCCATTTTTCGAGATCGGCGCGCACTGCTGCCGCGGCCTGCTCGGGCGTGTTGCCTACCACTTCGCCGCCTTCATTTGCGAGCCGAGATTTTACTGACGGCGTCGTCAGCGCCGCGACCATCTCGCGGTTGAGGCGCGACACGATCGCCGTCGGTGTCGCTGCCGGAATCATGATCATATGCGAGGCTGCTTCGTTGAATCCCGCAACGCCCGACTCGGCGAGCGTAGGGACCGCAGGCAGCAGCGCAGAACGCCTATTTTCGGTCACGGCGAGCGCACGCAACCGGCCCGCCTGCACGGGAGGCAGCGCAGCGAGAATGCCGAACATTCCGACCTGCACCTGACCGGCGAGCGTATCAGTGAGCGCGGGGCCGGTTCCCTTGTAAGGAATGTGTACGATATTGATTCCGGTTTTGAGCTTCAATAATTCCATCACCATTTGCGGGTGAGTGCCCGCGCCGCCGGAAGCGTAGTTGAGATCTCCGGGCCGCGCTTTGGCCAGCGCGATCAATTGCGATACCGATCTCACCGGCACCGACGGATGTACCAGGAATATGAATGGCGAGGCGGCGAGCACCGTCACCGATCCGAGATCCTTGTTCGGGTCGAAAGGCAGTTTGGCATATAACGCCGCAGTAATCGTATAGCTCGACATTCCGATCAGCAGCAGCGTGTAACCGTCTGGCGGTGATTTCGCAACGAGGTCGATGCCGACGATCCCGCCGGCGCCGGGACGGTTGTCAACGACCACCGGCTGGCCAAGCGGTGCGGTGATGGCCTGCCCGATCGTGCGCGCAAGAATGTCGCTGGGGCCGCCCGGTGCAAGAGGTACGATCAACCGAATCGGCTTCGATGGATAAAGTTGGGCGAATAACGATAGCGGGTAGAGAAAAGCGCCTACAAATAATGCGCTTGACGGTAGTGCGTACAAAAAAGCTCCTGACGCAGTGATAACGCGGATGAACAGCACGTTCTCTCTCCCTCGCAATTTAGCGCGCTAACGCGGCGACGATATTTTTCAACGTAGGCTACACGGCCTGCCATTCGCAATCAACCTGTGGTTGCGCTTGTGGCACCTCCTTCGGTGCCCGATAGTGTGTGTGCAAAACTGTTACCTATGTTCCCCGACTAAACTGTTACCCATGTGTCCAGACCGGACCTTGGTGTGGCCTTACCGCTCGCTCAACCCGGACGCCTCGCCGGTTAGCTTGGTTCACTAGACGTCATTTCCGTATGCAATTCCGCTTTGCCACGCCCACCGACGCCGCACTGCTCGCGCCATTGAATCGGCAGCTCATCCGCGATGAAGGGCATCGCAACGCTATGAACCTCGCTCAACTCACAGAACGCATGTCCGCCTGGTTGTGCAGTGAATATCAAGCGGTGGTGTTCGAAGAAGGCGCTTCACCGATCGGCTATGCACTTTTCCGTCGCGAGTCTGAACACGTTTATCTTCGCCAGTTGTTTGTGTTGCCCGAGCTTCTGCGAAAAGGCGTTGCCCGTGCTGCATTGCGTTGGCTCTGGCGCCATGCATGGCCGGATACGCAGCGATTGCGGATCGAAGTGCTCGTCGAGAATGCTGCGGGTCGCGAGTTCTGGCGTGCTATGGGCTTTCGATAGTACTGTGTCACCATGGAAGCGCAGCTGCCCAATGACGGGTGATTGCGCGGTCATCCCTTCACGCAATGAGTGTCGCCTCGTTTGGCGCCTTCCTTTGGGTGCGTGATTTCATGGCAGATCGGATGTTGAGACGCTATTTGGGCGCCTTCGCGCTGGTGGTGTTTTCGTCAGCGCCGGCGACATCACCCGCCGAATCGTATCCCTCGCGTCCGGTCCGTGTTATCACGCCGCAATCGGCGGGTGCGTCGATGGATATATTGGTACGCATCGTTGCACCGAAGATGTCGGAGTTGCTCGGGCAAGCGTTCGTCATCGATAACCGCGGCGGTGCAGGCGGGGTCATCGGCGTCGAAATCGGCGCACGCGCAGCGCCCGACGGCTATTCGCTCGTGA
>DASYSI010000320.1:0-1704 GCA_036003485.1 Burkholderiales bacterium
TGAGCGCAGGCTGGGAAAAACTGAACTACAGCCGCAACGTCGGCGTCTTCTACAACGGTGCGCCCGTCATCGGCATGGATGCGGGTTTCCTCCACGCGGTCTTGAACATCTAAGGTAGCAGCGCCCCGATCGCGGCGACCCCGGCGAAACCGTGCAGCAGCGAAGCGTTCTCTGCCGTCACGCCGCCCAGCGCATAGACGGGAATGCCGAATGCGCGGGCCATTCGATTGGCACGGACGGGCGTGTGGGCCGCGGCTTCGGCATGCGATTGCGTGGAAAAGACTGGCGCCAGGAACACCGCATCGAGAAACCTTGTTGAACGGATCGCGCGCAAGCCATGCGCGGCCGCGGACAGGAACCAGTGCGGACGCAACGCCCGCCAATGCGCCGCGAGATGCGCGTTCGCTTCGGACAGATGCAATCCGTCCGCGCCTGAACGCGAGGCCAACTGCGCGTCGTTGGCGATCAGCACGACCAAGCCGCGCGAGCGTGCGATAGCGACGATGGCATGCGCCAAGCGGCTCCGACGCGCGTCCTCGCGCGAGCGCACCACCACGAGCGTGCCGCGCGGCAGACCGCGCACGCCGGAAAGCGGATCGGGCACGCGGTCGTCGTCGAGCATCAGCGCCAAAAAGGGCACGCGCCCAAAATGCGGCGAACGCGCGTTGAGATGCGCGGCCCTGCTTGCTAGCCTTCTGCGCGCCAAACTGTGCGGCACATGTCACCTGAACAAGTCAACGAGAATCTGTCGCATATTGTTGCGCGCATCGACGCCGCGCGAAAGGCAGCAGTGAAGCCCGCGGCGTCAACGACGCTGGTCGCCATCACCAAGACGCATCCGGCGGAGACGATCATTCCCGCCCTGATTGCCGGCCAGCGCGTGTTCGGCGAAAACCGGGTCCAGGAGGCTTCAGCCAAATGGCCCGCCATCCGCTCCAACTATTCCGATGTCGAGCTGCATCTGGTCGGCCCGCTGCAAACCAACAAGGTTCGAGACGCCATCGCACTGTTCGACGCCATCCAGACCCTCGATCGGCCAAAGCTGGCCGATGCGCTGCGCACCGAAATGGACCGTACGGACCGAACGCCGTTTCTCTTCATCCAGGTCAATACCGGCGAAGAGCCGCAAAAGTCGGGCGTACTGCCGCGCGAGGCTCCCGCACTCATCGCGCATGCGCGCACGCTCGGATTGCCCTTGAAAGGTTTGATGTGCATTCCGCCTGCGAGTGAAAACCCGGCACCGCATTTTGCACTGTTGCGCAAAATAGCCGAGGAACACGATCTGCCGCTTCTCAGCATGGGCATGAGCAGCGATTTCGAGATTGCCATCCGTTTCGGCGCGACGCATGTACGGGTCGGCAGCGCCATCTTCGGCGAGCGGCTCACGGCATGACAGTGATCGAATCGTCAGGCGCGAGCGTGCTGACGACCTTTACAAGATCGTCCAGCGCGAGCGCGATACAGCCAGCGGTGGGACCGAAGTCCGGGCGAGCAACATGCAGGAAAATGGCGCTGCCGGCGCCGGGAACGACGGGCGCGTCGTTGAACCCCAGAACGACGAGCAGATCGTAAAGTCCATCGTCGCGCCAAAGCGTTTCCGTACTCGCGCTGTAAGGCCGCTTGACGCGTCGATTGTAGAATAGATCGAGCGGTGAGTCGCACCAGCCATCGTTGGCCTCGATCTTGGCGACAGGTAATGCAGTG
>DASYSI010000321.1:0-2573 GCA_036003485.1 Burkholderiales bacterium
ACTGCACTGCCTTTCCATTCCAGTTGGTCGGCAGATTTGCGCGGAACTTAATGCTTGGGGCGGTGGGGTCTACGGGACTGATGTGGCCCAGAACCAGACAGTACTCGCCATTCGTATTCCCAATGGCTGTCGCCGGCGTAAATACCGCCGAGTCAACCACCGCACCCTGAGTGGGCAGGCCGATGTTGTCGGGCATGATCTGCATGCCCGCAAGGAGCTGACACTGCCCCTGTGGATCGTAATTTTTGATCGCACCCAATGCGTTATCATTCCACGGCCCAGCAGCCTGTGTGCTACCACTCCAGCATGGACCGAAAAGCACCGTTGCTGCAGCTGTCAATACTGATATCAGTTTTGTTTTCTTCATGCCGTCCTCCTAGTGAACATTAGAGAAAGAACCCGCTTCGCCCACGCAAGCAAACACCTTTGAATCAGCAGGGCAAGCGATTCACAGACCGCGATGCAATGTCGGCGCTGCCACTGCACGAAGCGTAATCACAACCAGCCTCAGACCGTCCTGCTCCTGCCGGCTCCGGCCGGGGTACGTCGCCAGCGGCGTCGATTTTTTGTTGACTATTGTGTGGTCGCTGGTCATTACTTACCAATGAAAAAAATGGATCAATTCATAACTGTTTGGTAATGTAATGCCTTGCGCAGACCTGGGAACGGACTCCGCATGGCACAAATCGACTGGTACCTGCGCGCCAATCTCAAGCCGCGCCATCTGCAAATGCTCGTGGCCCTTGACGACTTTCGCAATGTCGGTGGCGTCGCAGCTCATCTGAACGTTACCCAGCCGGCGATCTCGAAATCGCTGGCGGAACTCGAAAAAGGCCTTGGCCTCAAGCTGTTCGAGCGCACCCCGCGCGGCGTGCACCCGACGGTCTACGGCGAGAGCCTGATCCGGCACGCCCGCCGGATGCTGATTGAGCTTGCCCAGGCGCGTGACGAGCTGCGGGGTCTGATGGCGGGCACGACCGGCAGCGTCTGCGTCGGCACGCTCTCAGCCGCGGCACTGACGCTGATGCCGCAAAGTCTCGCGCTGATGAAAAAACGATCACCGAATACGACGGTCATCGTGCGCGAGGGTACGGTCGAATCGCTGCTGCCTGAATTGTGGAGCGGAAAAATCGACCTCATCGTCGGCCGAATGCCGGACGACCATTCACTGCACGTTCATGGCAAAAAGATTCTGTCCAACGCAGCGGTCACACTGATGGCAAGGAAACATCACCCATTGTCTGCGCGCAGGCGGCTAAAGTGGTCGGACCTGAAAGCGTATCCGTGGGTCATCCCACCGGCCGGCACGCTGTTGCGTGAACCGCTCGAACGTGCCTTCGAGCAGTTCGGCATTCCGATGCCCGGCAATCGCATCGAAACTCTCTCGGTGCAAATCATCCAAGGCTACTTGCAACTAACCGATGCAGTCGCTTTTCTCGCTGGCGACGTTTCGAAACATTTTGCGCGGTTAGGACTGATCGCTGCGCTGCCGCTTGAATTGCCCAATGTGTTGCGGCCGGTCGGGATGATCTGGCAGAAGCAAAGGCCGCGCTCACCCAGCGTCCAGCTAATGATGCAATGCCTCGAAGAGACTGCGCAGCCAAAATAATCGCGCTTGCTTACATCGAACGGTGTGATCGCAGCGCGGACGAAAATATAAATTGCGCCGCGCGTTCCCGGCCGCAATCCGCTTCAGGGTTTCACGAATTTAAGCGCCATGCGATCGCTCTCGCCGATGGCAAGGTACTTGTCGCGATCGGTGCTACCGAGCGCGAGCGTCGGCGGCAGCGTCCAGACGCCTTGCGGATAATCTTTGATGTCGGCTGGATTCGCGTTGATTTCAGATCTGCCCGCAAGCCTGAAGCCCGCGGCTTGCGCGTACGCGATGACCTGCTCCTCGTGAACATAACCATTTTTCGCCGCCAGATCCTTGGGCGCGGCGGGGTTGGCGCGATGTTCGACCACGCCGAGAATGCCGCCGGGCTTCAGTGCGCGAAACATCGCGGCGAAAGTTGCCTCGGCAGTGCCGGCAGCCATCCAGTTATGTACGTTGCGAAAAGTGAGCACCCTGTCGGCGTTCTTGGGTGTTTGCGCCGGATCCCCGCGCGGCGGCAGAAAATCGATATGACTGATTTTGTCGAAAATTCCGGACTTCTCCTCGACCCGCGCCCTCAATGCTTTACTCATGCCTCCGGCGAGAATAAGGCGTCCCCGATCGCGCAGCAATGGCGCGAGAATTTCGGAATACCAGCCGCCGCCGGGGGAAATTTCGACCACGGTCATATTGTCGTGGATGTCAAAAAAAGCGAGCGTCTCGAGCGGATGCCGAAAGCGGTCGCGCGCGCGATTGGCCACATCGCGCTGCGGTCCATCGACAGCGGCTTTGAGGCCGGCAGCCGTATTGGTCGGCTGCGCGAACGCAATTGGCACGGGCGCCGCAAACACGGCAAGCAATATAAGAAGGCGCAACATCGTTCAAGTATAGCAGGCTGATGCAGAACCCCATGGGGCCGCGGCGCTGCTTGGCGGGGCGAGATGCGCGACGCGAGCCGCAGACGAATAGCCGGACTATT
>DASYSI010000322.1:0-6380 GCA_036003485.1 Burkholderiales bacterium
GGCCGCAGCGATTCCGAGCTGTCGCGGATCCTAAACGAACTCGATGATTTCCTCGGCACGCATGCGTTTTCCGGCATTGATTCCTCAGGGAAAACATTCCGCTTGCGGCTGGACTAGTATATCCTTACTTATTTTGGGGCCCTCAAAAACCCGGGCGTCCGGCGCCTTTAACGCTCCTTAATCGGTGTGATGAAACAGAAGAATATCAATCTGACCGTATTGTTCGTCGACGTGAGCGATAGCACTCGACTGTACGAATCGTTAGGGGATGCCGTTGCGTTCCGCGAAGTGCGCGAATGCCTGTCCGTATTTCAAGAGGTGGTCGTCGGGCAAAAAGGCCGTATCGTGAAAAACATCGGCGATGGCTCGATGTGCGTCTTCCTCGATCCGAACGATGCAGTGCAGGCGGCGTGTGAAATGCAGCAGCGTTTGCAGCAGCGCCCGATGCTGAAGGACCGCCAAATCGAGATTCAGATCGGATTGGTGCATGGCCCGGTTCTGATCGATGGCGACGATGTTCACGGAGACACCGTCAATACCGCCGCGCGGATGGAAGAGCTTGCAGTTGGTGGCCAGATCCTCACCACCGAAGACACCGTCATACTTCTGGCGCCTGACCACCGCAGCGCAACGCGCCGGCTTGCCGCAATTCCGATCAAAGGCAAGCACGAAGACGTCGCGGTGCATGAAGTGTTATGGCAGGCAAGCACCGACCATACTCAAGTGCCGGGGCGCGTGGACACGATCATCCAGCAGGCCGGCGTCTCGCGCCTGCGTCTCAAGCATGGCGGCAAGGAAATCATTGTCGTGACCTCGATCAACCTCGGGCGGCACGCCAATAATGGCATCCGGCTCAAAGACCCGATGGCATCGCGCCACCACGCTTTCATCGAGCGCCGCAAGGACAAATTCGTGGTGACGGATCAAAGCTCGAACGGCACTTTCGTCAAGATGAAGACGGGCGAAGAGTTCAAGCTGCGGCGTGAGAGCATGATATTGCAGGGCAGCGGTGCGCTGTCGTTCGGCCATCGCGCGAGCGCCAAGAATGCCGAGATCGTCGGTTTCTGGTGCGAATCGAAAGACGACGGCGTTAACACGCCACCGCCAATTTCTTCCGGCGACGCCTGCTAGATCAGTTATTGGATGGCGGCGCGTTGCTGCGCTTGATGGTGCCGCCCAGGTATCCACTTACCGCGAGCACCGCCGCAATCATCAGGAATACTGGCGCAACGCCGAAGCTCGAGCCGAGCGCGCCGGCGACCACCGGCACCGATGAATGCATGACGTGATTGAGTACCAGCCGGACGCCGGTGGCTTCACCGGTGCGCCCCTCGGGCGCGCGGTTATAGCTCATCAACAGTGTCACCGGCTGGCCGCAGCCGAGCGCGAGCCCGATCACGAACGACAGAATGCCCAGTAACAACGAAGTCGTCACGAACGGAAACACCAAGAAAGTCGCGGCGCCACAAAACATCGATATCTCGAGCACGCGCCGTGCGCTATAGCGCTGCGTAAGATAAGGCAGACTGAAGCGCACGATGAAAGTTGCGGTGGAAAATACTCCCAGCACGATGCCGATCATCGAGGCCGACAGCCCAATCGAGTGCGCGTAGATCGGCAGATAGAACATATATAAATCCCAGCCGGTCACCACCATCGCGCCGGTCAGCATGACTTTGCGCAGCTCGGGCAGGCGCAGCAGATCGAGCACATTGCGCGCGCCGTGCGCCGGCTGCGCCGTTTTGAGTTTCCTCAACTTGCGGTAGAAAACCAGCACCATAGTCGGCACCAACGTGGTGACGCCAAAACACAGGTAAGCCGTGGCGTGCCCAAAATAATCGATCAAGTAGCCGGCGGCCAACGGTCCGAGCAGACTCGAGACTGAATAACCAAGGCTCAAAGTGCTGAAGTTCCGGGCGCGGTCCTCGCGCGGGCCCCATGCGCCGGCGACGTTTTGCACCGCGACGTTGTAAAACACGAACGCGGCGCCGATGATCGCGGCGGAAAAATAGAGCGCCGCAATGTCGCGCCACAGGTACGGCAGCAGCAGCCCGCAGCCACACATCACAGAGCCGAACAGCATGGGCGGGTGCAGCCCGTAGCGGTCCGAGATCCGCCCTGAATAAACGCCAAGCAGCAGTGTTGGCACCGAATACAGAGCGACCATGATGCCGATGGCGAGGGGACTCGCATGGAGCTCGATCGCGAACAGCGCCATCACCACGCGGCTGCCCGCGAGGCAGCCATGGACCATCACGTTGAGCGAAACGATTAAATACATGTGACCCGAATTTACCTGCGAACCTCGCGACACGGCAAGCGAATCAGCGGAGCAATGGGTTGCGCATCGCCGTTTGCTATACTCGCAGCGTGCCCGTCCCGCGATGATCATGAGCTACAGACACGCATACAACATCGAGGATTTGCACCGCATTGCCAAACGCCGGCTGCCGCGCGTTGCCTACGATTACCTCGCGGGCGGCGCTGAAGACGACGTCACGCTTGAGCAGAATCGCGCAGCGTTCGAGCGCATCCGTCTGCGGCCGCGCACGCTCGTCGACGTCTCGCGCCGCGTGCAGCGCGTGAACGTGTTCGGCAAGACTTTCGAGTCGCCCTTCGGGCTCGCGCCGACCGGCGCCGCCGGACTCTACGGGTTTGCTGCCGACATTGCACTCGCGCGCGCGGCGCGCACCGCCGGCGTGCCGTTCGTGCTTTCGACGGCGTCGTTCGAGCCGCTCGAGAAAGTTGCGCGGGAAGCGGCCGGCGGCACGCTATGGTTCCAGCTTTACATGTCGAAAGACCGCAAAGCTGCGCAAAATCTTGTCACACGCGCGCTATCCGCGGGCTACGAAGCGCTGATTGTCACGACCGACGTGCCGGTGATCGGAAACCGCGAATTCAACCGGCGCAACGGCTTTACTATCCCGTTCAGGCTGAATTTCGCCAACATGGTCGATGGCGCGATGCATCCGGGCTGGCTGTGCCGTGTATTCCTGCGCACTTTGCTCGATTCCGGAGTGCCGCGCTTTCAGAATACCGATATCAACGTCGGCGGCAGAATCGTCGCCAAGCCGATCGAGGAATTCCGCGCGCAGCGCGATGCGCTCGACTGGGACGACTTCATCTGGTTGCGCGGGTTGTGGCCGCACAAGCTATTTGTCAAAGGCATACTGCGCGCAGACGATGCGCTGCTGGCTGCACAGCACGGTGCCGACGGCGTTTTCGTATCCAACCATGGCGGGCGCCAGCTCGACGGCGCGATTTCACCGCTCGAGGCGCTGCCGGAAATCCGTGCCGCGCTCGGCCGCCGCCTTGCAATCATGATCGACGGCGGCATCCGGCGCGGTTCCGATATCGTCAAGGCGCTTGCGCTCGGCGCCGACATGGCATTCATCGGGCGCGCGCCGTTGTATGGTATCGCCGCAGGCGGCGAGGCGGGCGCGCTGCATGCGATTTCGATCCTGCGCACCGAAATCGACCGCGTGCTGGCATTGTTGGGGTGTCCGTCGATCCCCGAACTCGATGCGGAATTTCTGTGGCGCGGGTGCGGTGATGGCCGCCTATCGCGAATTACGAATTCGGGCGAACTAACGAAGTTATAATGCGCGGCTGGACCCGATTTTTCAGGAGATTCTGATATGAAACAGCTCAAGATTCCGGCGGTGTTCATGCGCGGCGGCACCAGTAATGCGATCGTGCTGCACGAGCGCGATCTGCCGCGCGAACGCGCGTTGTGGGACGAGGTCTTTCTTGCAGCCATCGGAAGTCCGGATCCCTACGGCCGCCAGCTCGACGGCATGGGCGGCGGCATCTCTTCGCTGTCCAAAGTTTGCGTCGTCGGGCCTTCTTCGCGCGCCGACGCCGATATCGATTACACCTTTGCGCAGGTGCAGGTCAAAGAAGCGAAAGTCGACTACAGCGGCAATTGCGGCAACATGTCCTCGGCGATGGGACCGTTTGCGGTCGATGAAGGCTTGGTCAAAGTCTCGGGCAATGAAGCGCTGGTGCGCATCCACAACACCAACACCAAAAAGATCATCCACGCGTGTTTCGCGCTCGATAACGGCCTGGCTGCGGTCGATGGCGACCTTGCGATTCCCGGGGTGGCGGGAACCGGCGCGCCGGTGCGGCTCGAGTTTCGCGATCCCGGTGGCGCCAGCACCGGCAAACTGCTGCCGACCGGCAACGTGATCGACATATTGGATGTTCCCGGCGTCGGCAGGATTCGCGCTTCGCTCGTCGATGCCGCGAACGCGTGCTGCTTTCTCGATGCCGCCGACCTCGGGCTGACCGGAACCGAAATGCCGGACACGCTCGACACCTCAACTGAGCTGCTGGACAAACTTTCAAAGATCCGCATCGCGGCCTCGATTGCGATGGGCATCGGCAAGGATCCCGCGGACGCGGCCCGAAAGAAGGTCGTCCCGTTCATCGGCTTCGTGTCCGCTCCCCAGGATGCGCAATCACTGTCGGGATCGCCCATCAAAGGGGACAGCGTCGATCTTACCGGGCGTATGCTCTCGAATGGTCAGCCGCACCGCGCACTGCCGCTCACGGTGTCATTGTGCATGGCCGTTGCGGCGCGTATCGAAGGCAGCCTCGTCCATCAGTTGACGCGGGCGGGCAGCGACGATATCCGGATTGCCATGCCGTCGGGGATATTGGTCGTCGCGGCGACGGTGAAAAAAGAGAACGGTGCGTGGCATGCAGAACAAGGCGCGTTCTACCGCACACAGCGGCGTATGTTTGACGGCCAGGTTTACGTGCGCGCTTCGCGCGTGCCGGGATTGCTCGCGTCAGCGCATGCCGAGCGCCGCGTCGCGTAGATATGGGTGGAGCGCAGCGCTACCCATCGCTAGTGAAAGTCTGATTAAGGACCACGCTTCACCAAAGCTTCTAAACGAAAGGGCGCCCGCAAGCGCCCTTTTTCATAACGTCGCGGGTTACGCCGCGTTTTTCTTCGGCGCTGCGTCTTTCTTTGCCCAGTAGTCCGGCGCGGCCTTGGTTTTGGCGAGTGCTTCGGCGGTTTCAAAACCCGGCGCCATCGATGCCGCGGTGCCGACCATCACCTGGTGGTGCTCGATGTTGAGCAGCCGCAACCAGCTTTGCTGCCCCATCGTGAGGGAAATGAAGCAGCCGAGCTCGACCAGCTCAGGCTCGCTGAAATGCTTGTGCAAGCGTTCCCAGAACGCATCATCGGTTTCGAGCCGCCACGTGATCGCCTCGGCGTAGGCGAGCGCCGCTTTCTGACGATCGGTGTATTGCGTCGATTTTTCGAAATTGACGAGATCGTCGGTCTGAGCTTCGTGCAGAGACTTTCCGAAAGCATTGATCGAACGCTGATTGCCGCAGAATTCACACTTGACCGAGCGCGAGACATACAAGCGCGCGAGCTCCTTGATCGCGTGGTCGCATACGCCTGTGCGGAAGATATCTTCCCACGCATTGGCGAAAAACCAGAAGGCTTTAGGCACATGCGCGCGCACTGCCGAGCTTTCGGGGCGCGGGGTGCCTTCACGCGCGCACCGTTCCATTTCGGCGCGCATCGCGCTGTCCATCGTCTCGAGTGGAACGTAACTGATGCGTTGCTTGCCCATGTCCTGCCTCCTGTCGGTCAGTGATGCGGCTATTCTGCCTGTTGTATAAAAATTTGGTATCCTGCACAGATCGAACACATTGTTGCATAAACTTGCCTACTAACTTTCAGCCTCCATCGCACCTGCTCAATTTGATGTCGAGTTTCGCGGCGGTCGTGAAGGCCGGCAGCTTCACGCAGGCGGCGGCACGCCTCGATTTGTCGAAGTCGGTCGTCAGCCGGCACGTATCGATACTCGAGAAGGCGCTCGACGTGCAGCTCATGTATCGCTCGACGCACCGTCTGAGTCTGACCGAGGCGGGCGAGCGCTTTTATCTCTATTGCAAGGACTTGGAACACGTCGCCGAGCAGGCCGCGGCGTTTGCAACCTCGGCGCGCGAACAGCCGCAGGGGCTGCTGCGAATGACTTTGCCGCAGACGCTGGTCGTGTCTCCGGTCGGGCGTCTGATTGCGCGCTTTCAGCAAGTCCATTCCGCGGTGCAGCTCGACGTGCGCGTGACGAGTCTCCAGGTCGATCCGATCGAAGAAGGTTTCGATCTCGCGCTGCGCATCGGCAATCTGCAGGACTCGAACCTGATCTGCCGCAAGATCCGCGACGTCCGGTTCCAGGCGGTCGCTACACCCGGCTACCTCAAACGCCACGGCTGCCCGCGCACGCCTGACGAGCTCGTTGATCACAATTGCCTCGTCTACTCCGAGTTTGAATCGCGCTCGCGCTGGCCATCGCGCAAGCGCGCAGCGCGCGACCAACCCGTGGCCTTGTCGGGCAACTTGAGCACCAACA
>DASYSI010000323.1:0-3931 GCA_036003485.1 Burkholderiales bacterium
ACAATATTCACGCTGGCGCATTGACGCGGCGCCGTGATCGTGGCAACTCATCCTGCTTTGATGGAACCATGGAAGCGTGTGAGCTGAGCCTCTTTTCAAGATCACGGATGCGTTTTATCCAATATATTCAGAATTTTATCCCCAGCATTTCCGCCGCGTGCTTGCGCGTGGTTTCGGTCAGCTTGACGCCGCCTAACATGCGCGCGATTTCCTCGACGCGTTGTTTGGGGTCGAGCACCGTGACATGGCTTAGCACCTTGCCGTTGCTGGCGCTCTTGGTCACCTGCCACTGTTGATCGGCCGACGCCGCGACCTGCGGCAGATGCGTGACGCACATTACCTGATGTTTAGTGCCGAGCTGCTTTAGCATCTTGCCGACGATCTCGGCGACGCGCCCGCCGATGCCGGCGTCGACTTCGTCGAAAATCAGCGTCGGGACCTGCGCGATTTCGCTCGCCACGGTCTGGATCGCAAGGCTGATGCGCGACAACTCGCCGCCCGAGGCGACCCTGGCGAGCGGCTTGAGCGCAATGCCTTTGTGCGCCGACACCAGAAACTCGACCTGCTCGAGCCCGTGGGAATCGCCATCCGCGAGCGAAATCAGCGCCGCCTCGAAACTGCCGCCAGCCATCGCCAGCGTCTGCATCGCGTCGGTCACGCTTGCAGAAAACTTTTTCGCGGCCTTTTTGCGTCCGGCGCTGAGCTTTTTCGCGTGAGCAAGATAGCCCGCGTGAGCTTCGGCTTCGCGCCGCCGCACGGCTTCGACATCGCCGCTTGCGCCGAGCTGCTTCAGTCTCGTGCTGGCACGCGCCAGTGCATCCAGCAGCGTTTCGGGCGTCACGCGGTACTTGCGCGCGCTCGCATGCACCGCGTCGAGGCGCTGCTCGATTTGCTTGAAGCGCTGCGGATCGAGATCGAGACGCTGCTGGTAATCGCGCAGCATATAGACCGCCTCCTGCGCCTGCGCCTGCGCACCTGCGATGACCTCAAGAATGGCGCCGAGACGCGCGTCGTATTCAAGCAGATGGCCGAGCCGCGACGCTACTGCGGCGAGCTGCGTCACGCTCGAATTATCACTCTCGGACAGCGCGTCCATCGCATATTGCGCGCCTTCGATCAGGCTCTGGGCATGTGCCAGCCGCGCATGCTCGGCGAGAAGCTCGTGCCATTCATCGGGATTGAACTTCAGCGCATCGAGCTCGCGCACCTGCCACTCGAGCTCTTCGCGCTCGACCGCAAACGCAGATGCATTGCTCTCGAGCGCCGTCAGCTGCTGCCGCAGTTCCTGCCAGCGGTGCCAGGCGCCGGCGACCGCGTCTGCCGCCTCATCTAATCCGGCGTACGCATCGAGCAGCGTGCGCTGCGCTGCGGAGCGCAGCAGCGATTGATGCTCGTGCTGGCCGTGGATATCGACCAGATGCGCGCCCGCTTCGCGCAGCTGCGCGAGCGTCACAGTGCGGCCGTTGATAAACGCGCGCGAGCGGCCGCCGCTGTCGATCACGCGCCGCATGAGGCACGCGTCATCCTCGCCGGCGAGATCGTTGTCGGCGAGCCAGCGCTGCAGAGCTTTGATCGCGGCAACGTCGAACTCGGCGCTGATTTCGCTTTTGTCGGCGCCCTGCCGCACGATCCCCGCGTCGCCGCGCTCGCCGAGCACCATCGCCAACGCATCGATCAGGATCGATTTGCCGGCGCCGGTTTCGCCGGTCAACACGGTGAATCCGTCGTCGAACTCGAGCTCCATGCGTTCGACGATCACGAAATCACGGATATTCAGCGCGCGCAGCATGGCAATCGGGATTCCCTGCTCTTAATACGACTCCGTCCAGTGCAACTTCGCGCGCAGCATATTGTAGTAATCGTGGCCGACCGGATGCAGCAACCTTATCGTATCTCCGTAGCGGCGCACCACGATGCGGTCCTGCTCGCGCAGGTCGAAGCGCGAATGGCTGTCGAAATGGGCGCGCGCATCTGCCGCGCTGCCGACGATGATCTCGATTACGCTGTCGCTGCTGATCACGATCGGCCGGCTCGAAAACGTATGCGGACACACCGGCACCAGCGCCATCGCCGACAGCGATGGATGAATAATGGGGCCTCCCGACGACAACGCGTAGGCGGTCGAACCGGTTGGCGTCGCCACGATCAGTCCATCGGAGCGCAGCGTATAGAGGAACTTGCCGTCAATCTTGACCTCAAATTCGATCATGCTGCCCTTGATCCCTTTCGAGACCACCGTATCGTTGAACGCAAGCACCTTGAAAACACTTTTGTCACCGCTGAATATTTCTGCTTCGAGCAGCATGCGCTCTTCGGTTACGTACCTGCCTTCAAGTATGGTGCCGATAGACTCGAACATGGTGTCGATCGAGAGGTCGGTCAGAAAACCCAAGCGTCCCTGGTTGACGCCGACCAGTGCGACGTCGAACGGAGCCAAGGTGCGCGCGATATTGAGCATGGTGCCGTCGCCGCCGAGCACGATTGCAAGATCGGCCTCGCGCCCGATTTCCTCGAGTGTGAGCACGGGATACTTGCTGGCGCCGATGTGCGCGGCAGTCAAGCGGTCGATCACCACCTTGATGCCTCGCTGCGAGAGAAAATCGCCGAGTTTGAGCAAAGGCTCGGCGATTTCTGGACTTTTGTATTTGCCAATCAGGCCGACGCTCGTGAATGGCGGATTCATACGGGCATTATAAGTGAACGAGTTCACCATTTACCCGGCAGACGCCAATTTTTTGTGTAGAATAAATCCATGCCCAACGATATACCGGCCATGAACGAGCGTGCCCAGATGCTGCTGAAAGCGCTGGTCGAGCGCTACATTGCTGATGGGCAACCGGTCGGATCGCGCGCGCTGTCGCGGGTGTCGGGCCTCGACCTTTCGCCGGCGAGCATCCGCAACGTCATGGCGGACCTCGAAGAGATGGGATTCATCGCGAGCCCGCACACGTCTGCCGGCCGCGTGCCAACCCCGCGCGGCTATCGCTTTTTCGTCGATACTCTGCTCAAGATCAAGCCGCTCGATTATGTCGAAATCCACCAGCTCGAAGGGCAGTTGCAACCCGAGACCCGCCAAAAGCTGGTGTCGTCAGCTTCACACCTGCTGTCCGATCTCACGCGTTTTGCCGGTATCGTGATGACGCCGCGCCGCGCCGCGATGTTCCGGCATATCGAATTCGTCAGCCTCTCGGAAAAGCGAATTCTGTTGATCATCGTTTCGCCCGAAGGCGACGTGCAGAACCGGATCTTCACCGTCGACCGCGGTTACACGCAATCGGAGCTCGTCGAGGCCGCCAATATTCTGAATCAGCATTACGCCGGTTGTTCGTTCGACGAAATCCGGCGCCGAGTGCACGACGAGCTGAAGCAGTTGCGCGAGGATATGTCGCACCTCATGGCAGCCGCGCTCGAGGTCGGCAGCCAGGCGCTGGAGGAAGCTTCCGATGAAGTCGTCATCTCGGGCGAGCGTAACCTGCTGCAGATACACGATTTGTCCGGCAACATGGCAAGCCTGCGCAAACTGTTCGAGCTGTTCGATCAGAAAACGAGCCTGCTGCAATTGCTCGAAGTCAGCAGCCGCGCACACGGCGTCCAGATTTTCATTGGCGGGGAGTCGGGGCTGGTGCCGCTCGACGAGTGCAGCATCGTGACCGCGCCGTACGAGATCGACGGCAAGGTCGTCGGCACGCTCGGGGTGATCGGGCCGACGCGCATGGCCTACGAGCGCGTCATTCCGATCGTCGATATCACCGCCAAGCTGCTCAGCAGCGCGCTATCGCATAACTAGCAGGCTGATGCAGAACCCGCTGGGAGCCGCGTTTGCACGAAAAGTGCTCAGATGCAAGGCGCGCGACGAAGGTCGAACGCTCGTTCTGTTCGACGAGGCGCGCAACGCCGCAGCTGGGCACTTTTCGTGCAAACCCTTCGGGGC
>DASYSI010000324.1:0-25245 GCA_036003485.1 Burkholderiales bacterium
TGTTGATCAGCCAGTGCAGATTGGACGGCGAGTCGGAGTTGGCGAGCGCATGCTCGAGCGTGATCTGTCCGTCGCGATAGAGATTGTAGAGCGCCTGCTCGAAAGTCTGGCTTCCCGGCGCAAGGCTTTGCTCCATCGCGTCCTTGATTTCGTGCATGGCGCCCTTTTTTATCAGATCGGCGATGTGCGAGGTGTTGAGCATGACCTCGACCGCTGGAATGCGTCCGCCGCTCTTCGCACGCACCAGCCGTTGTGACACCACGCAGCGCAAGCTGATCGAAAGATCGGCGAGCAGGGCGTCGCGCGCCTCGCGTGGAAAGAAATTGATGATGCGGTTGAGGGCGTGGTAACTGTTATTGGCGTGCAGCGTTGACAGGCACAAGTGGCCGGTCTGCGCGAACAACATGGCGCTTTGCAGCGTCGGCCTGTCGCGGATTTCTCCGATCATCAGCAGGTCGGGCGCCTCGCGCATCGCACTGATCAGCGCGTTGTCATAGGACTTGGTGTCCATTCCGACCTCGCGCTGATTGACAATCGATTTTTTATGCTTGTAGACAAATTCCATCGGATCTTCGATGGTCAGGATATGGCCGGTTTGAGTGCTATTGCGGTAATCGATCATCGCCGCCATCGACGATGACTTGCCCGCGCCGGTGGAGCCCACGATCAAAATCATGCCGAGCTTTTCCATCACCAGTTCTTTGAGCAGGGCCGGCAGCTTGAGATCCTCGATACTCGGAATATCCGGTTTGATGAAGCGAACGACCATCGCGACCGCACCGCGCTGGCGGAACACGTTGACGCGAAAACTGCCAAGCGCGGCGCGGCCAACCGCAAAGTTCATCTCCAGCGATTTTTCATAATCCCTGATCTGGTCCTCGGACATCACCTCGTAGGCGATTTGCTTCACAGCGGCCGGATCCAGCACTTGCGCGTTGACCGGCATCACGCGTCCATTGATCTTGATCTGGATCGGCGCTCCGGCAGTGAAAAACAAGTCCGACGCCTGCTTTTCCGCCATCAGATTGAACAAAGGGTCGAGGAACATCGCGCGCTCCGTTTCAGCGTTTGAGAATTGATTTGATATTGCCGAGCAAGGTCTTGGTCGGATCGCCTGCGCCTGCCTTCGTTGACTGCAGCGCACGCGACGCGGCCCGGGGGTCGGGCTCGACCCGGGAGGAACGAATCAGGGTGGTGCGCATCGCCGCCTGGCGTTTGCCCATGAATCGAAACTCGTTGGGCTTGCCGAGGATGACCTTGCCGAGCTCTTCCAACACCTCATGGCCGAACTCGTCGAAATCGTAGATAGAGCTGTATTCGCCGAATTTCTCGAGGTTTTTTGTGGTGATCTTTACCTGCGCGTTTTCGAGGTCGGCCAAGATGGTAACTAGGACCGGCACTTCGCAGGCCACGGTAAATATGCCGCGCTCAACATAGCCGCGGTCGTTGCGCACTTCCTTCACGTCGAACTTCAGGTTGTTGCTCCACAAGTGCTCGCGCATGCGCTCCACGAGTGCATTGGTGTCCTTTTCTATCGTCAGCTTCTGCTCGGAGGCTGGGACACAGCGGAAACGCAATACGATCGCTTCGATGTAATCTCTATGGTCGAGCGTAAGCCGCCGGCCGTTGACGTTGTAGTCGCACTGCAACAGGTTGTCGAAGGTCGTCGACCTGCCCTCGAGATAGTAAGCGCGCGGGATCACCGGTTTGATGACGTTGAGAGAATTGAACATCTCTACCCAGTAATGCAGCGCGTCTTTCAGCTTGGCGTGCGCGAGCAGCAGGTTCTGGCTGAGATCGGTCTGCGAGACCTGTTCCTTCTCGCGCACCGTATTGGCCTGCTGCTTCAGATCATCCAGTAAGCCCATCGCAACCCTGCATGACGTTGGAGTAAAACGCCTATTCTGCCAATTTTTGAAGGCCTTGGAAAGCTAATTAAAGCAATACATTGAAGTATCCTAATCGCCCCGTAACAACTCGTTAATGCTGGTTTTTGCGCGGGTCTTGGCATCGACGCGCTTAACGATCACCGCGCAGTAGAGCTGGCATCTGCCATCGCTCGACGGCAGAGTGCCGGAAACGACGACCGAGCCGGCGGGAACCCGGCCATAGCTGATCTGGCCGCTGGCGCGGTCATAAATTCGGGTGCTTTGGCCGATGAATACTCCCATCGAGATCACTGAACCGGCCTCGACCACCACGCCTTCGACGATTTCGGAGCGCGCGCCGATGAAGCAATCATCCTCAATGATGGTTGGATTGGCCTGCAGCGGCTCGAGCACTCCGCCGATGCCGACGCCGCCCGACAAGTGCACGTTTCTGCCGATCTGCACGCACGAGCCGACCGTGGCCCAGGTATCGACCATCGAGCCTTCGTCAACATAGGCGCCGATGTTGACGTACGAAGGCATCAGTACCACGTTTTTTGCGATGAAGGCTCCGCGCCGCACCATCGCCGGCGGCACGACACGGAATCCGCCGCGCGCAAAGTCATCGCCCGTGTAATGCGCAAACTTGCTCGGCACCTTGTCGTAATATTGCGTCGCAGCGCCGGTCATCGGCGCATTGTCCTCGAGCCGGAATGACAGCAGTACGGCTTGCTTGATCCATTGGTGCACGACCCATGCGCCGTTGACCTTTTCGGCGACGCGCATGCGTCCGGAATCGAGCGCGGCGATCACCTCGTTCACCGCCGCGCCGATCTTGGCCGGTGCGCTGCCGGGCTTTAGCTCGCTGCGCCGCTCCCACCCCTGTTCGATCGTTGTTTGCAATTCATCCATGGCGATCCCGTTTAAGGTTATTGATTCCGGTAGAACGCGGCAATGCGCTGCGCGGCTTCAGCGCATTCCGCCGTGGCGCTGACCAGCGCGACGCGCACAAAATTGCTGCCAGGATTGACGCCGCGCGCTTCGCGCGCAAGGTAGCTGCCGGGCAGTACCGACACGTTGTGCTGCTCGTAGAGCCTGCGCGTGAACGCCGTATCGTCGTGCTGGGTGTCCAGCCACAGATAAAACGCGGCATCCGGCATGGTGACCGCAGCAGCCCCGCGCAGTATGTCCGTCGCAGCGGCGAATTTTTCGCGGTAGAGGCGGCGATTTTCAATCACATGGGCTTCGTCCTGCCACGCCGCGATGCTGGCGGCATGAATCGGCGGACTCATCGCGCAGCCCTGGTAAGTGCGATAAAGCAGAAATTTTTTCAGGATCTCAGCGTCGCCCGCGACGAACCCCGAGCGCATTCCCGGAACGTTCGAGCGTTTCGAGAGGCTGGAGAACGCGACCAGCCGCGGGTAGCCGCTGCGGCCGAAGTGCTGCGCCGCCTGCAGCGCGCCGAGCGGCGGCTGTGCTTCGTCGAAGTAGATTTCGGAATAGCATTCGTCCGCCGCAATGACAAAACCGTAGCGGTCGGACAGCGCGAACAGCTTTTCCCAATCCTGCAAACTCATGACGTGACCGGTTGGATTGGCGGGCGAGCAGACGTAAATCAACTGGGTGCGGCGCCATACCGCTTCCGAGAGTTGTCCGAAATCGAGCGCGAAATTGTTGGCTGCAAGCATGTGTAGATAGTGTGGCTGTGCGCCGCCCAGCAACGCCGCGCCCTCGTAGATCTGGTAGAACGGATTGGGCACCACGACCACGGGCTCCGGCCGCGAGCGATCGATGACGGTTTGAGCGAATGCAAACAGTGCTTCGCGGCTGCCGTTGACCGGTATGATTTCGCTTTGGGCGCTGATCTGTTTGAGTCCGTAGCGGCGCTTGAGCCAGCCGGCGATCGCGATGCGCAGTCCTTCGCCTCCAAGGGTGGTCGGATAGCTGGCGAGACCATCCAGGTTGTCAGTAAGCGCTTGGCGGATAAACTGCGGAGTCGGGTGCTTCGGCTCGCCGATGTACAGGCTGATCGGCTTGAGTTGTGGATTCGGCGTCGCCCCATGCAACAGCGCGGTGAGTTTTTGAAACGGATAGTTCTGCAACAGCGCGAGATCGGGATTCATCAGGTATGCCGGCTAAAGCTTGGATTATAGAGATATCGAGGAGTGCTTCGCACCCCGCACCGATTTCGCTGCTGTCGCGTTGTGGCTGGCGTTACAGTTCTCGCGCCATCTACAACCAGTAGCGCGAATGGCTCACGTATGCTGGCGCCTGCTGCGCTCGGGCGGGAGCGCATCCAGTTCGGTCACAGAGGGCGCGCGCCAGCCTTTTTTCCGGCTTTCAGCGATTATCGTGGTGAAGATCCCGCCCCGCACGTGGAACCTGGCGGTCAAGCGCATGTAGCGCGGCCGGGTCGCAGTGGCGAGATCGTCGAGGATGCGGTTTGTCACCGCTTCGTGGAACGCTCCTTCGCTGCGGTACGACACGATGTAGAGTTTCAGACTCTTCAGCTCGACGCACATGCGGTCGGGCACGTAGTCAAGATAGAGCGTTGCGAAATCGGGCTGACCGGTCTTCGGACACAGACAGGTAAACTCTGGTATTTCCATGTGAATCCGGTAGTCGCGCTGCGGGCTGGGATTGGGGAACGTCGCAAGACGCGGGCTGGGCTTGGTTGGCATTAGGGTAGATGCGGACAATTCAGTTAAAATATCGCGCTATATTTGGTTCACGAATTATAACCCTCACGAACAAAGAGAAAATTGCGCCTCACTGAAATCAAACTCGCCGGTTTTAAGTCTTTCGTAGACCCCACTCATATTCCCGTGCCCGGCCAGTTGGTTGGCATCGTCGGCCCCAACGGCTGCGGCAAGTCCAATGTAATCGATGCGGTGCGCTGGGTGCTTGGAGAGTCTTCGGCGCGCCATCTGCGCGGTGAAACCATGCAGGACGTACTGTTCAACGGTTCCGGCGATCGCCAGTTGGTCAATCGTGCCAGCGTCGAATTGATGTTCGATAACAGTCTCGGCAAAGCCGGCGGTCAATGGGCAAGCTACGGTGAGATATCGGTCAAACGCGTGCTCGAACGCGATGCGGAGTCTGCATACTATATCAATAACATGCACGTGCGCCGGCGCGATATCGCCGATATCTTTCTCGGAACCGGATTGGGCGCCCGCGCCTACGCGATCATCGAACAGGGCATGATTTCGCGCATCATCGAAGCCAAGCCGGAGGAGCTGCGCATCTTCCTTGAGGAAGCAGCCGGCGTATCGAAGTATCGCGAGCGGCGGCGCGAAACCGAGCTGCGGCTCGCTGACACACGCGAAAACCTTTTGCGGGTCGAGGACATCCGACTCGAGCTCGACAAACAGCTCGAGCACTTGCGTGAACAGGCCGAGATCGCTACGCAGTATCACAGTCTGCAGCGGCAATTGCACATTGCACAAAATCTTCTGTGGCTGCAGAAAAAACGAGAAGCAGGCAGCGCGCGCGAACGCTGCGCGCGCGACATCGCCAAGCTCGGTATCGAACTCGAGGCCGAAATGGCGCGCCTGCGTGAGACCGAGCGCAGACTCGAAGAGTTGCGCGAGCGCCACCATACCGCCGGCGAAGCGCTGCATGCGGCGCAAGGCAGCCTGTACGAGACCAATGCCGAATTCTCACGCGTGCAGCAGCAGATCCAGCACGTGCGCGAAAACCGCAGCCGCGTCGAAAGCGCGCTCGCGGCATTGCGCCTCCAGCTCGATCAGGGCGATGCGCAACTGCAGGCGCAGCACGCGCGCCGCGACGAGTGGCAACAGGAGCACGAGCGTGCGCAGCAGCAGGCCGCCCAATGTCAGGCGGCGCTTTGCGGTGAGACGGCGCTTTTGCCGGTTTCCGACCTGGCGTTTCGGACGAGGCAGGATGAGCGCGATTCGCTGCAGCAGGCGGTGGCGGAAAATGCGCAGGCGTTGCAGCTTGAGGAAACCCGCCGCGAGCACGCGCTCAAGATCCTGGCGCAGTTGGCGCAGCGCGATCAGCGGCTGCGCGAGGAACATGCGGCGTTGACGCCGCCCGATAGCCAACAGCTCGAGCGCGTGCGCACCGAGCTCGCCGCCTTCGAAGCGCAGCATCGGGAAAAGCGCGCACTGCTCGAAACCGCGGCAACGCGCATCCCCCAGATCGAACAGGCATTGCGCGATCAAGGCGCGCGGGTTGACGCCGCCGCGCAGCAGGTAACGGCGCTCGAGGCGCGCATCGTGGCGCTAACGCAAATTCAGGATCGCATCGCGCGCAGCGAAAACATGCAGGGGTGGCTCGAATCGCACGGGCTCACCGTCGCGCGCCATCTGTGGCAGGACATCGAAATCGAAGCGGGCTGGGAAGACGCGCTTGAGGCGGTACTGCGTGAGCGCCTGAACGGCATCGGACTTGCGAGCCTGCAGCAGGCCGGCCCATGGCTGGGCGATCTGCCGCCCGGCAAAATGACGGTATATGTCGCGGGCAGTGCTGCGTCAGCTACAAGTGCCGCAGGAACCGGGCTCGACCCGCTTGCCGCGTTTGTGCGTTGCAAGGATGCGGCCGCTGCCAGCGCGCTCAACGACTGGCTCGACCAGGTCTACGTGGTGAGGGATCGCCACGAGGGATTGGCCCGATGCGGGCAACTGCCTGCCGGCGCGCTGCTGGTGTCGGGCGATGGCCACATGTTCACGCGTCATAGCGTGAGTTTTCATGCGCCGGACTCGGAGCTGCACGGCGTGCTGTCACGCCAACGCGAAATCGAGCTCCTGACCGGCAGATTGACAGAAGAGCAGGCGCAGCACGCGGCAAGCAAGGCAGAGCACGTGACGGTAGAAACTGAATTCGAGCAGCAAAGGGCAGCGCTTGATGAACTGCGCGCCGCCGCCGAAGAACTGCAACAGCAGCATCACGCGGCTCAGCTTGCGGTTCTCAAGCTCTCGGAACAGGCGCAACACGTGACGCAGCGCGGCGAGCAGATTGCAGGCGAGCTGGCTGAAATCGATGCGCAATCCGGACATGAGCGCGCGCAGCATGACTTGGCCCACGCCAACGCGACGCGACTCGATCAGCGCCGTCTTGAGTTGCAGACACAGCTCGCCACCGCAACCGAGGCCTACGCGCAAGCCGAAGCCGAGCTCGTGCGCCAGCGCGAATCGCTGTTGCACGCCGAGCGCGCCGCGCAGGAGGCGGCTTTCCACTTCAAGACCTGCGCCAATAAAATCGGCGAAGTCGACAACGCGATCAAACTGATCGTTGATAATGTCAATGGAGTCAAAATCGGCATTGCCCAGCATGCACAGGAGCTCGTCGGACTCGACGCGGCGCCGCTCAATGCCGAGCTTGAGCAGATCATGGAATTGCGCAGCCAGAAAGAACGCGCATTGGCGGCGGCGCGTGACGCGCTCGAGGCGATGGAAGCCGAACTACGCCAGACTGAGCAGGCGCGACTGACCATCGAGCAGAACTTAAATCCGGTACGCGAGCGTATCGGCGAAGTGAGGCTGAAGGAGCAGGAAGCGCGGCTGACTGAGGAGCAGTTTGCGCAGCAGCTCGCGGAATCCGGCGCCGACGAGCAGGAACTCGAAACGCAGCTCGAAAAGGGTAAACGTTCGGGCGCGCTGCAGTCAGACATCGCGCGGCTCAGCGCTGAAATCGCCGCGTTGGGGGCGGTCAATCTGGCGGCGCTCGACGAGCTTGAATCTTCGCAGCAGCGCAAGAACTATCTCGATTCCCAGTCGCTCGATTTGAATCAGGCTTTGGCGACACTCGAAGATGCCATTCGCCGTATCGACCGCGAGACGCGCGAGCGGCTGCAGCGTACGTTCGATGAGGTTAACCGCCATTTCGGCCAGCTGTTTCCGTCGCTGTTCGGCGGCGGCCAGGCCAGGCTCGTACTGAGCGGCGAGGAAATACTCGACAGCGGCGTGCAGGTGATCGCGCAGCCCCCGGGCAAGAAAAACAGTTCGATCCATTTGCTATCGGGCGGCGAAAAGGCGCTCACTGCGCTATCGCTGGTTTTTGCGCTGTTCCAGCTGAATCCTGCGCCGTTCTGCTTGCTCGATGAGGTCGACGCACCGCTCGACGACACCAATACCGAGCGCTTCTGCGAGCTCGTCAAGCAAATGTCGGCGAATTCGCAATTTCTTTTTATCAGCCACAACAAGATCACGATGGAAATCGCAAATCAGCTGATCGGTATTACGATGCAGGAGCCCGGCGTGTCGCGCGTGGTCGCGGTTGATATCGAAGAGGCAATGAAGCTTGCGGAAGAAGCAGCCTGACGGCTAACGGTATAAACGCAATCCCATGAGCGATCTGCAGATTAGCCTGCTCGTAGCAGGCGCGTTAGTCGTCGCCGGCGTCTATCTGTTCAACATCTGGCAGGAGCGTCAGTTCCGCCGCCGCGCCGAGCATGCGTTTGCGCGCGAGCATGAAGACGTGCTTTTGCAAGGCGCAGCAACGCAGGAGAAGGCTGCCGGCGAGCGTCTTGAGCCCAAGTTGGAGGTCACCGCGTCGACCGGCGCGCTGGCGGCCGCACGTCTGCCGGTCAAAGCGGGGCCGGCAATCGCGATCGATCCGGTCATCGATTACGTGGTCGAAGTCACTCTGCCGGATGCCGCCGATGGCGCGGAGCTGCACGCCGAATTGGTTGCGCTGTCGGTGGGCTGGGGCAAGCCGGTGCTCGTCGCGGCGTACACTGCCGCCGGCGGTGAATGGCAGGCGGCGGGAATCGACGGCGGCGCGCGGTCATCGCAACTGCGTTTTGCGCTGCAACTGTCCAATCGCGCCGGTTGCGTCGAGCAAAATCAGTTGACCGCGTTTCGTGATGCGGTGCTCGACTGGTGTCAGCGCAGTCGCGGCAACGCCCAATATCCGGATGTCGCGGAGGCCCACGCGATGGCAGTGCAAATCGATCGTTTTTGCGCCGACGTCGACATCGCGATCGGCATTAATGTCGTGACGCGCGGCGCAAGTCCGTTCTCCGGCACCAAGATCCGCGCGCTTGCCGAAGCTGCGGGACTCAGGCTCGAGCCGGATGGGGTGTTTTATTTGCGCGGCGACTACGGAGACATGCTGTTCACGCTCGACAATCACGAACCGATGCCGTTCGTGCCGGAACAGATGAAAACTCTGTCTACCGGCGGGATTACGTTTCTACTCGATGTGCCGCGTGTCGCGGATGCGTTGCGTGCATTCGATACCATGCTCGGTATGGCAAGGAGTTTCGCCGCCGCACTCGACGGCGTACTGGTGGACGATAAACGGTCCGCTTTATCGGATAGCGCGATCGCGACGATCCGCCAACAGCTCGAAGCCATCCTGGCGAAGATGGAAGCCGGCCACATCGCGGCCGGGGAAGCGCGTGCGCTGCGGCTGTTTTCGTGAATGGCGATTGCCCCGCACATCCGGGCGCGCGTCGCGGAGCTGCGCACCAGTCTCGACCAGCATAACTACAATTATTACGTGCTCGATCAGCCCGTAATATCGGACGCCGAGTATGACCGCCTGTTCCGGGAGCTCCAGCAGCTCGAGCAGGAGCACCCGCAGCTCATTTCTCCCGAATCCCCCACTCAGCGCGTTGGCGCGGCCCCGCTGACCGATTTCGCGCAGGTCAGACACCGCACACCGATGCTCTCACTCGCTAATGCATTCGAAAATGACGAAGTCGTGGCATTCGACAGGCGCGTACGCGAGGCGCTCGACACTGCAGCCGTCGAGTACGCTGCCGAACCAAAATTCGATGGCCTTGCGGTCAGTCTCACCTATGAAAAAGGACTGCTCACCACCGGCGCAACACGCGGCGACGGATCTACCGGTGAGGACGTCACGGCCAATTTGCGCACCGTACGGGCGATCCCTCTCAGGCTGCGCGCCGAACCGCCCGACCTGCTCGAAGTGCGCGGTGAGGTGCTGATGCTGAAATCCGAATTCAGGCAGCTTAACGCAAACCAGCGCGAGCAGGGCGGGAAAGAATTCGTCAATCCACGTAATGCCGCCGCCGGCGCATTGCGCCAGCTCGATCCTCGCATCACCGCAACGCGTCGCCTGACGTTTTTTGCCTATGGCACCGGCGTCCCTTTCGCGGGCGTGCGCAAACAGTCGCAGTTGCTGGATAGGCTCGCCCGGTTCGGCTTTGCGGTTACCGCCGAGCGCAAAGTGGTGCAAGGCGTCGATGGATTGCTCGACTACTACCGCGCTATCGGCGCGCGGCGCGAAAAATTGCCGTTCGATATCGACGGCGTGGTTTACAAAGTCAACGATTTGTCCGGTCAGAACACGCTTGGTTTCGTGTCGCGTGCGCCGCGTTTCGCTGTTGCACACAAGTTTGCCGCGGAAGAAGCGACTACGCAGGTGGAAGGCATCGACGTGCAGGTCGGTCGCACCGGCGCGCTGACTCCGGTTGCGCGCTTAAAGCCGGTGTTCGTAGGCGGAGTCACTGTTGTGAACGCGACGCTGCACAACGAAGACGAAGTCAGGCGCAAGGATATCCGCGTCGGCGATACCGTGGTCGTGCGGCGCGCCGGCGATGTGATACCCGAAGTGGTGCGCATGGTGGCTGAAAAGCGGCCGCCGCACACGCAGCGCTTCGTGCTGCCGCAACGCTGCCCGGTCTGCGGCTCCGAGGTTCGCAGAGCCGAGGACGAAGCGATCGCGCGCTGCAGCGCGGGCCTGTTCTGCCCCGCGCAACGCAAGCAGGCGCTGTTGCATTTTGCGAGCCGGCGCGCAATGGATATCGACGGCCTCGGGGAAAAGCTGGTCGAGCAATTAGTCGACAGCCAGATCGTGCGCACGCCGGCTGACCTTTATGGACTCGGCTCAGCGCATCTCGCCCAACTCGAACGCATGGCGGAGAAATCGGCCGCCAATCTGATCGCCGCGATAGAGAAAAGCAAGCACACCACGCTCGCTCGCTTCATTTACGCACTTGGCATCCGCAACGTCGGAGAAAGCACCGCGCAGGATCTGGCGCGCTACTTCGGCGGTATTGACCGCCTCGCGGTGGCCGATGCCGTAGTTTTGCAGCAGGTGCCTGACGTCGGCCCGGTGGTCGCGCAAAGCATTGCCGGTTTCTTCGCCGAGCCTCACAATCGCGACGTGGTCAGGCAGCTGCTGGCCGCAGGCGTCAAGTTTACGGAAACGGCGTCCCGGCAGCTGGATACGGCAAGCCCGATATTCGGCAAAACCTTCGTGCTGACCGGCGCGCTCACGCATCTGACGCGCGACGAGGCGCAGCAGAAAATCCGTGATCAGGGCGGCAAGGTCAGCAGCAGCGTTTCAAAGAAGACCGATTATGTGATTGCCGGCGCTGATCCCGGCAGTAAATTTGAAAGGGCGCGCGAACTCGGGGTTGCGCTACTCGATGAGGCGGGCCTGCTGAAACTGCTTCGCTCGAAGGAAAAATAATGCGCGTTATTACCAAAGCGGTGTTCCCGGTAGCGGGTATGGGCACTCGATTCCTGCCCGCGACCAAGGCAAGTCCGAAGGAAATGCTGCCGGTCGTCGACAAGCCGCTGATCCAGTACGCAGTCGAAGAAGCGGTCGCTGCCGGCATTACCGAAATGGTTTTCATTACCGGCCGTGGCAAGCGCGCGATTGAAGACCATTTCGACACGGCGTACGAGGTCGAGTCCGAGCTTGCGACCCGCGGCAAGCATGCGATGCTCGCGATGGTGCGAAACGTCGTGCCGCGTCACGTCAAATGTATTTATCTGCGCCAGCAGCAGACGCTCGGTCTCGGGCACGCCGTGCTGTGCGCGCAGCCAGTCGTCGGCGATCATGCATTTGCGGTGATTCTTGCCGACGATCTGATCGACGCCAAACGGCCAGTGATGAAGCAGATGGTCGATGTCTATCGCCGCGAGCGCTGCGCATTGCTCGGGGTGCAGAAGGTCGCGCGCGCCGAGACGCGGCAGTACGGGATCGTCAGACCCGGACGCCGCAGCGGCAAGCTGATTGCGGTTGAGGCAATCGTCGAGAAGCCCAAGCCGAGCGCGGCACCGTCTATGCTCGGCGTGGTCGGCAGGTACATCCTGACGCCGCGGATCTTTCATCACCTGCAGCGCGTGCACGCCGGCGCCGGCGGCGAAATTCAACTCACTGACGGTATTGCCGCGCTGCTTACCGAAGAGCGGGTATACGCGTATCAATTTGACGGCGTGCGCTATGATTGCGGCAGCAAGCTGGGCTACCTTAAAGCGAACGTCGCGTATGGTCTCAGGCATCCCGAAGTTGCACGCGAATTCGCGGCGCATCTGAAGGCTTTGCGGCGCACCTAGCAGCGTATCGAATCATGCTTGCGCCGGCGCGCGCCTGGGAAATCCTTGATTCCGCCGAGCAGATATGTTCGGCCGCCGCTGTGACGCAGGCGGTGCAACGCGTCGCGGGCGGCATCACGCAAATGCTCGCCGGACACAATCCGCTCGTGCTGTGCGTGATGGGCGGGGCGGTGGTGTTCAGCGGCCACTTGCTGCCGCTGCTCAAATTTCCGCTTGATTTCGATTTTCTCCATCTGACGCGTTATGGCGATGCAACGCGCGGCGGCAAACTCGAATGGACCGTGTTTCCGCGCGCAGCGGTGACGGGGCGCGTCGTGCTGGCGCTCGACGATATCCTCGACGAAGGGCATACCATGGACGAAATACGAGCCCGCATGCTGGCATTGGGAGCCGCGCGCTTTTATTGCGCGGTATTCGCCGACAAAGACATCGGCAGGCCGAAGCCGATCAGCGCGGATTTTGTCGGCGTCACTGTGCCCAACCGCTATGTATTCGGCTTTGGGATGGACGTCATGGGCGCGTGGCGGAATTTACCTGAGGTTTACGCACTCAAAGATAGTAAGGCGTAAAGCGTGAGAATAGTGAGGGGTGAAGCGTGAGGCGTGAGGCCAAAAACAGCAAAGACAGTGAGGAGTGAAGCGTGAGGCGTGAAGCGGAAAACAACAATTTGTTGGGTTATGTGTGGTGCAATTGTTTGCACCGCTGTACTGCGTGTGGGGCATGCGATGCTTTTATCGCCTCACGCCTCACGCCTAACGCCTAACGTAACATGCTCGCCATCATCGGTGGCAGCGGTCTTGCCGCATTGTCCAATCTCGAAGTGTCGCGGCGCGAGGTAATGCCCACGCCCTACGGCCCGCCCTCGGGCGCGCTCACTTACGGCAAGATACGCGGACACGACGTGATATTCCTCGCGCGCCACGGCGATGGGCATGCCGTGCCTGCGCATGAGGTCAACTACCGCGCCAACGTCTGGGCGCTGCACGCGCAGGGTGCAACCCATGTGGTATCGATTGCCTCGGTCGGCGGTATTCGCAATGATTTGCGGCCGGGCGTGCTCGCGGTTCCCGATCAGCTCATCGACTACACACACGGGCGCGCCGCCACTTTTTTCACCGGCGGCGAACGCGGCGTGCATCATATCGATTTCACGCTGCCGTATTCCCAGTTGTTGCGCACCGCCTGCCTTGCGGCCGCCAGGCAGGCCGGGGAAAATCTGGTCGACGGCGGCGTGTATGCCGCGACCCAGGGACCGCGTCTGGAGACCGCAGCCGAGATCGACCGGCTCGAGCGCGACGGCGCCGATATGGTCGGCATGACCGGCATGCCGGAAGCGGCGCTCGCGCGGGAAATCGGACTCTCTTACGCGGCGATTGCCGTAGTGGCCAATGATGCCGCGGGCCGCGGCGACAGCAAGAACAGTATTGCGATGAGCGACTTGACTGCGGTGCTGCAGCAAGCGCTGGAGAAAGTGAAAGTTATACTCGACGAACTGGCGGGGTTCCGTGGCGATTAGGGAAGTGCTCAGGATGGGCGATCCGCGCTTGCTCGAACGCGCGCAACCGGTTGCCGGATTCGATACGCCCGAGCTGCGTGCACTGCTTGCGGACATGGAGGACACGATGCTCGCATTAAACGGCGCCGGACTTGCCGCGCCCCAGATCGGTGTCGGTCTGCAGGTGGTTATCTTCGGTGTCGAGCATAACCCGCGTTATCCCGACGCCGAAGCGGTTCCGCATACAGTGCTGATCAATCCGTCGCTGACGCCGCTCGGCGCTGAGATGGAGGAGGGCTGGGAGGGCTGCCTGTCCGTGCCGGGAATGCGCGGCGTGGTGCCGCGCTACACCCGGCTGCGTTATCAGGGCTATGACCCGTTCGGCAACACGATTGACCGCAGTGTCGGCGGTTTCCATGCGCGCGTAGTGCAGCACGAATTCGACCATCTGATCGGAGTGCTGTACCCGATGCGCATCCGCGACTTCAGAAATTTCGGCTTCACCGACGTGCTGTTCCCCGACCAGGACGTGCGGGACGAGTAAGGACTATAGCGAGAATGGACTTTGAGCGGGAGCAGCAATCACGCCTGCTCCGCGGCTTACGTCTGCAACTGATGCACCAGATCACTTTCCAGCCTGACCACGGTTTTCGCGTCGTTGAGCGCTTCACCGTTGATCAGGAACACGTCCTCGGCGCGGTCGCCGAGCGTGTTGATCTTGGCGGTGTGCAGATTGATCTGGTAATCGACCAGGCAGCGCGCGACCCGCGACAGCAATCCCGGCCGGTCGCCGGCGATGACCGCAAGTACTTTGTAGAGGCCGCGCTCGTCGGGGGTGATGGTGATTTCGGGCGTGATCGGAAAATGCCTGAGCTGGCGGCTTACGCGTCCCTGCGTCAGCGGCTCGAGAGGCGTTTGATTGATGAGCCGCTGCGCGAGCTCATACTCGATATAGCCGATCAAATCGCGGTACTGCGGTTTCTTGTTGTGAGGATCGAGAATCTGGAAGCTGTCAAGCGCATAGCCGTGCCGCGTCGTGTAGATCTTGGCCTCGACGATCGAATAGCTGATCCGCTCAAAAAAGCTGCAGATGCGCGCAAACAAGTCTTTCTGGTCGCGCACGTAGATCATCACGTGCAATCCCTCTCCGGCCGGTGACAGGCGTGCCTTGACCACCGGAGTCGGCGTGTCCACGCGATAGTTGAGCAGTCGCGTGTGCCACGCGATCTCGTCGACGTCATGGCGCAGAAAGTACGCAACGTCGAGTTGCGACCAGAGTTTCTCCGCAGCCTCATCGTGGATTGCATACAGCCTCAACTTCGCCTTCACTGCCTCCTGGCGCTGGTGGAGACTGCTTTCGAGCGTTCGCGTGTCCCCGCTTAAGCGCCGGCGCGTGAGCCGGAACAGGTCTTCCAGCAATTTCGCCTTCCATGCATTCCACACCTTCGGACTGGTGCCGCGGATGTCGGCCACCGTCAGGAGATAGAGCGCGACCAGGTGACGGTCATCGCCGATTCGGGCCGCAAACGCGTTGATCACATCGGGATCCGACAAGTCCTGTTTCTGCGCAGTTAACGACATCTGGAGATGGTGCTCGACGAGCCACGCAACAAGCTCGGCGTCGGCGCGCGCGAGGCCGTGGTCGAGGCAGAATCTGAGCGCGTCGACCTTGCCCAGCATCGAGTGGTCGCCGCCGCGGCCTTTGGCGATATCGTGAAACAAACCGGCGAGATAAAGCAGCTCCGGGCGCTCGAAGTCATTCATCAAGCGGCTGCACAATGGAAATTCGTGCGCGAACTCGGGCACCGCGAAGCGGCGCAGATTGCGCAATACATTCAGGATGTGCTCGTCGACGGTATAGACGTGATACAGATCGTGCTGCATCTGGCCCACGACGCGACCGAACGCAGGAATATAGCGGCCGAGCACGCCGTACTGGTTCATGCGCCGTAATTCGCGTTCGACGCGAGAGGGACTGCGCAGAATGCGCATGAATAGCGCGCGATTGGCCGGATTACGCCTGAACGCAGGGTTGATCATAGGTCTTGCGCGCCACAGCGCACGCAGCGTTTGCGCTTTCATTCCTTTCAAATGATGGTGCTCTTGCAAAAGCACGAACGCTTCGAGCATCGCGCTCGGCTCGCGTCTGAACAGCCCTTCGTCGCAGGCCTCGAGCAGCTCATTGCGAATATGGAAGCGCTCGTTGATCGACTGAGTCGCGCGGCCACGTGCCGGAAAAATCAAAGTCCCGAGGTTTTGCAGCACGATCGTATTCAACTGGCTGATTTCAATCGCAGTACGATAGAAGCGCTGCATCAGATGCTCGCTTGCGCGCCGGTGCGCGGTATCGCGCAATCCCATTTGCGCGGCGAGCTCGGTCTGCACGTCGAACACCAGGCGCTCTTCGCGCCGGTGCGCAAGATAATGCAGCCGGATGCGCAGGTTTTGCAGAAATGTTTCGTTCCTGCGCAGCAGCGTTGCTTCGCGACGGGTAAGCAGCTCGCGTTTGACTAGATCCGACCAGCGGGTGCCGATGCCGGCCGCCTTGCAGATCCACAGAATATTGTGCAGATCGCGCAGGCCTCCCGCGGTTTCCTTGATGTTCGGCTCGAGGTTGGTGTCGTGATAGCGCGCGTGCCGCTGTTCCTGCTCGAGACGCTTGGCTTTCGTGAATTGCTGGGCGTCGAGGGAACGCTTGAACTGCTTGCTGAATTCGTTGAAAAGCTTGCGATTGCCTTCGAGCAGGCGCGCTTCGAGCAGACTCGTTTGCACCGTGATGTCTTGCGTGCTCAGCACGACACATTCCTTGACGCTGCGCACACTGTGGCCGACTTCGAGCCCGATATCCCACAAAATGCCGACGAACTGCTCGAGCTTTTGCTTTGGCATCTCGTTGCTGACATCCGGCAGCAGCACCAGCAGATCGATGTCGGAAAACGGGAAAAGCTCGCCGCGGCCGTAGCCGCCGACGGCGACCAGCGCGACTTCGGACGGCATCGCTAAATGCTTCCATACCGCCTTCAACTGGGTATCGATCAGCTGCCGGTGGCGGCGCAGGAGTTCCGATGCACGGTGGTTTTCCCGATAGCGCTGCTCAAGCGCCGCGCGGCTTTCCGTCAGGCGGTTTTTCCAGCGCGCACATGGCGACGGCGGCGCGGGCAGCGGCTCGGCCGGCAATTGCAGTGCGTGAGGCAAGCCGCTACCTTGCGAAATCCGGCGGCGCGGGCGCGCCATCGGACAAAGTGAGCACTTCAAACCCGCCGGCTGTCACCAATACGGTGTGTTCCCATTGCGCCGACAGACTGTGGTCCTTGGTGACGATAGTCCAGCCGTCAGCGAGCGCGCGGATGTCGGCGCGCCCGGCGTTGATCATCGGCTCGATGGTGAAGGTCATGCCGGCCTCGAGAATGAGACCGGTACCCGGACGTCCATAATGCAGGACCTGCGGCTCTTCGTGGAATCTGCGTCCAATGCCATGACCGCAGAATTCGCGCACCACGCTGTATCCATTCTTTTCCGCGCAGCTCTGGATGGTATGGCCGATATCGCCGAGCCGTGCGCCGGCATGGACCGCGGCGATCCCGCGCCACATGCATTCGTAGGTGATATCGCACAGCCGGTGCGCCTGCACGGACGGCTGGCTCACGAAAAACATGCGGCTGGTGTCGCCGTGATAGCCATCCTTGATGACGGTAATGTCAATATTGATGATATCGCCGGCCTTGAGTTTTTTGTCACCGGGCACGCCGTGGCAAACCACGTGATTGACTGAAGTGCAGATCGATTTTGGATAAGGCGAGTAACCCGGCGGCGCGTAGTTGAGCGGCGCCGGCACCGTGTTCTGCACTTCAGTCATATAGTTGTGGCACAGACGGTCGAGCTCGTCGGTGGTGACTCCCGCTTTGACGTGCGGCGCGATAAAGTCGAGCACCTCGGCCGCGAGCTTCCCTGCAACGCGCATCTTGGCGATTTCTTCGGCGGTCTTGATGGCGACGCTCATGAATGGGGGACGGCGATACACTGGAGATTGGGCGTGAAAAAGCGGAAAAAGATGCGGATTCTATGCTAGTTTCGCGTCGCTTCAAATGACATTGAGCGAGACCGGGGCACGAATCGTTGGCCGTGACCCAAGCGTTTCGGCGCATTTGAGCAACAATCGTCAAGGATGATATAATTACCGACTGGTCTAAAACAAGCGCCGCGCGCGGTATTGCGGCCGTATCGGTCCGGAATCGGTCCTAAATCCACACATCCGCCTTGGTCAGGGTGCTCGGCAACGAGTGTTTGAGCGGATGGAGGCATAACCCTAACTGGAGAATTGTATGGCAACTAGTATGCGTGAAATGTTGGAGTGTGGCGTCCATTTTGGACACCAGACCCGATATTGGAATCCCAAGATGGCCCCGTTTATTTTCGGCCATCGCAATAAAATTCACATCATCAACCTGGAAAAGACCCTCGCGCTGTATCTGGAGGCGCTCAGATTTGTGCGTCAACTGACCTCCAACAAGGGTGCAATTCTGTTTGTCGGCACCAAGCGTCAGGCGCGCGAAATCATCAAGGAAGAAGCGCTGCGCTGCGGTTCGCCTTATGTCGACCACCGCTGGCTCGGCGGGATGCTCACCAACTACAAGACCGTTAAGCAGTCGATCAAGCGCCTGAAGGAGATGGAAGCAATGGTTCAGGACGGCTCGCTCGACAAGCTGGCCAAGAAGGAAGCGCTCAACTATCAACGTGAAATGGTAAAGCTCGAACGCAGCCTGGGCGGTATCAAGGACATGAATGGCTTGCCCGACGCGCTCTTTGTCATCGACGTTGGGTACCACAAAGGCGCGATTGCCGAAGCCAAAAAGCTGGGCATACCGATCATAGCCGTGGTCGATACCAATCACAATCCGGAAGGCATTGATCATGTCATTCCAGGCAATGACGATTCGAGCCGCGCGATTCAATTGTATGCGCGCGGTGTCGCCGATGCAGTGCTCGAGGGCCGTAACCAGGTGGTGCAGGATATTGTCAGCGACGAAGAATTTGTCGAAGTCGAGGATGGCGCAGAAGCCGCGCCAAAATCCTGACGGTTTACCCAACCAGAAAAGGGGCGCGAGCCCCTTTTTTTTAAATACTGCTTAAACGAAATCAGAATTTGGAGTCGAAATGGCGGAAATAACCGCGGTAATGGTCAAAGAACTGCGCGAAGCAACCGGCCTTGGCATGATGGAATGCAAAAAAGCGCTGGCCGAGGCCGAGGGCGATCTGAAAAAGGCCGAGGAGCTTTTACGCATCAAAGGCGGCGCGCGCGCGAGCAAAATGGCGGGCCGTCTTGCGGCAGAGGGCGCGGTCAGCGTGAACATCAGCGCCGATGGCAAGACCGGAGCATTGGTCGAAGTCAATTGCGAGACCGATTTTGTCGCCAAGGATGAGAACTTCGCAGGTTTTGTGAAGGCGGTCGCCGAGACCGTGGCGAAAGCTGACCCGGTCGATCTTGACGCGCTGGCGGCAACTGTGGGCGGCGACGGGCAGACGATCGAAGCCGCGCGGCAGGGGCTTATCATGAAGATCGGCGAAAATATCAGCGTGCGCCGCTTCGTTCGCATGTCCGCGAGGGGCCGGCTTGCATGTTATCTGCACGGCCGCAGGATCGGTGTGCTCCTCGATTACGAAGGCGGAGACGAAAATCTTGGCAAGGACCTCGCAATGCACATCGCCGCCAGCAAGCCGATTTGCGTTTCCGCGGAGCAGGTACCGGCCGAAGTGATCGCCAAGGAGCGCGAAATCTACGCCGCGCAGGCGAAAGACAGCGGTAAAGCTGCCCAGATCGTCGCGAAAATGATCGATGGACGGGTCGCAAAATATCTCGCCGAGGTCACGTTGCTCGGCCAGCCGTTCGTCAAGAACCCCGATGAAACGGTTGCGAAACTGCTGCAAGCGAAGGGTGCCAAAGTCCACGCATTTCACATGTACATCGTGGGCGAGGGCCTCGAGAAAAAAAAGGATGATTTTGTCGCCGCGGTGATGGCGCAGGCGGGGCAAGCCTAAAATGGCGGGAACGCCGGCTTACAAGCGCATTCTGCTCAAGTTGAGCGGCGAAGCGCTGATGGGTGAGGACAGCTATGGCATTAACCGCCCCACGATTGAGCGCATCGTATCGGAAATCGCCGAGGTGGCCGCGCTTGGCGTCGAGATCGCGATCGTGATCGGCGGCGGTAATATTTTTCGTGGCGTTGCACCGGCGGCGGCCGGGATGGATCGGGCGACGGCCGACTACATGGGAATGCTCGCGACCGTGATGAACGCGCTGGCGCTGCAGGACGCAATGCGCCGCGTCAGCTTGATCGCGCGCGTGCAGTCGGCGCTCAATATCGAGCAGGTGGTCGAACCGTATATCCGCGGCAAGGCGATGCGCTATCTCGAAGAAGGCAAAATCGTGATATTTGCCGGGGGCACGGGCAATCCATTTTTCACCACCGACACCGCAGCGGGGCTGCGCGGCATGGAAATGAACGTTAATCTGGTACTCAAAGCGACCAAGGTCGATGGCGTTTACAGCGACGATCCGAAGATCCATGCTGACGCGATGCGCTACAAGAGCATTACTTTTGACGAAGCGATCATCAAGAATCTAAAAGTGATGGACGCCACTGCGCTCACGCTTTGCCGCGACCAGAAGCTGTCGATCAACGTATTCAGCATTTTTAAGCCGGGCGCCTTCAAGCGCGTTGTTACAGGCGAGGATGAAGGCACGCTCGTGCATTGTTAGCGGGAGAGTCAGATGATCGTCGATATCAAGAAATCCGCCGAACAAAAGATGATTAAGACACTCGAGACGCTGAAGGCCGATCTGGGGAAAGTCCGCACCGGCCGTGCCCATACCGGCCTGCTCGACCACGTGATGGTCGATTATTACGGCACGCCGACGCCCATAAACGGGGTTGCCAATGTCACGCTGCTCGACGCTCGCACCATCGGTGTGACTCCGTGGGACAAGAAAATGGTGGCGGTAGTGGACAAAGCGATACGGGAATCCGACCTCGGGCTCAATCCGGCCACAATGGGTGAGACCGTGCGCGTGCCAATGCCGGCGCTCACCGAAGAGCGCAGGCGCGACCTGATTAAGGTCGTGCATAAGGAAGCCGAGAGCGCGCGCGTCGCAGTCCGCAATATCCGGCGCGAGGCCAATAATCAGCTCAAAGATCTGCTCAAACAAAAAAAGCTCGCCGAAGACGCGGAACGCCGCGCTCAGGATGAGGTGCAGAAACTGACGGACCGCTTTGTGGCCGAGATCGACAAAGCGCTTGCCGCCAAAGAAGCCGACCTGATCGCGGTATAGTCCTCGCGTGCCGAACAACAGTTCCACCAATGCGATTCCCGAGACGCGGACGATACCGCGTCATGTCGCAATCATCATGGATGGCAATGGACGCTGGGCGCGGCAGCGGTTTTTGCCGCGTGTCGCAGGTCATCGCCGGGGCGTCGAGAATGTTCGCAGCACAGTGCGGGCATGCGCGGAGAAGGGCGTCGAATTTCTCACGCTGTTCGCATTCAGCAGCGAGAACTGGCGCCGCCCGCCGGACGAGGTCTCGTTGCTGATGCAGCTGTTCGTGATCGCGCTCGAGCAGGAAATCGCAAAGCTGCACGAAAATAATATCCGCTTCAAGGTCATCGGTGATCTGTCGCGCTTTGAACCGCGGTTGACACAGTTGATCGGCGATGCGGAGCATCTGACGCGCGACAACACGCGCCTGACGCTGACCGTGGCCGCCAATTACGGCGGGCGCTGGGACATGATCCACGCGGTGACCCGTATGCTGCACGATCGGCCGCAGCTCGCGAGCGGATTCAGTGAGGCTGATCTATTGCCCTATTTGTCGTTGTCTTACGCGCCGGAACCCGATCTTTTTATCCGCACCGGCGGCGAACAGCGCATCAGTAATTTCCTGCTGTGGCAGCTTGCCTATACCGAAATGTATTTTACCGACACGCTGTGGCCGGATTTCGACACGGCGGCGCTCGAGCGCGCCGTTCTCTCGTTTCAGCAGCGCGAACGCCGATTCGGACGCACGAGCGAGCAGTTGCAGGAAACGGTGCTCGAAAGTGCGCTTGACCACCTGTCTGAAGGCCGTTAGCGAGGGTCCAGCAGGCTGCATCAGCCCGCAGGCTGATGCAGAACCCGCTGGGAGCCCTTCGGGGCGGTGCTGTGCGGGGCCCGCCGCAGCGGCCGCGCCAAGGCAACGGCGCAGCGCAGGCGGGCCACACGATCGCGCTCCCCGGCCTTGCTTCGCTCCGTCTACGGCTCGCGCGATCCCCGCCGCAGCGGCCGCGCCAAGGAAACGGCGCAGCGCAGGCGGGCCATCGATCGCGCTCCCCGGCCTTGCTTCGCTCCGTCTACGGCTCGCGCGATCATCTGCTTTGTTGCGAGCCTTGCGAATAGTCTGGCTATTCGACTGCGGCTCGCGTCGCGCATCTCGCCCCGCACAACAGCGCCGCGGCCCCAAGGGGTTCTGCATTAGCCTGCTGCAGCCAGATGCTTAAACTACGCCTTCTAACCGCGGCGATTCTGCTGCCGCTGCTTGTGGCGGCGATGTTTCTGCTGCCAAACGCGTGGTGGAGTCTGGCATTGGTTGCGCCCCTTTTGATGGCAGGACACGAATGGGCGCGGCTCGCGGCCTTTGACCGCAACGGCCAGACCGCATTTCTTGCAACACTGGCGGCAGCGAGTGTTGCATTATGGGTCATCGCCATTCCCGGCACAGGCGCGCCGCATGCGGGGGCGGCTTTATCCGAACGTTCTGTTTATGCGTTGAGTGCGGCGTTCTGGTGCGTGATTGCGCCGTGCTGGCTATGGCTGAAACTGGTCGTGCGTCATCGGATGGTGCTTGCGACTGCGGGCTTGATCGTGTTGCTTCCGACTTGGCTCGCGCTCTCGCGCCTGCAGCACGATCCGACGTTGCTGTTGCTGCTGCTGGCCGTCATCTGGATCGCCGACACCGCGGCTTATTTTGCGGGACGCGCGCTCGGCAGACATAAACTGGCGCCCATCATCAGTCCGGGCAAGACCTGGGAAGGTGTTGGCGGTGCGTTCGCAGCCGTCACAGTGTATGCTCTGACTTTGTATTTTTCGCTGTTTTTGACGCGCTATCCGCAATTCAACGCGCAGCTTGTCGTCTCGGCATTCCTTGTCATGACTGCCTTTGGCATCGAGGGAGATCTGTTTGAATCGTGGCTCAAGCGCAGTGCGGGGGTCAAAGACAGCGGTGCGATATTTCCCGGGCACGGCGGCATGCTCGACCGCATCGATGCGCTTACGGCAGCGCTGCCGCTGGCGGCGCTAATTTTTATTTAGGTTTTGTCATGGTTCAGTCGCGGCATGTCGTGATTCTGGGATCAACCGGCAGCGTCGGCGTGAATACGCTCGATGTCATCGCGCGTCATCCCGCACGCTTCAAAATCGTCGCGCTCACCGCGTACCGGCAGATCGATGCTCTCTTCGATCAGTGCATTAAATTCGAATCGCAATATGCGGTCGTGGCGGATGCGCAAAGCGCCGAGCGACTGTCGGCGCGATTGCGGGCAGCCGGCAGCGCGACGCAAGTGCTGTGCGGCGAGCACGCGCTCGAACACGTCGTTGCGCTGCCGCAGACGGACACCGTAATGGCCGCGATCGTGGGCATCGCCGGATTGCGTGCGACTTTCGCAGCGGTGCAGGCCGGCAAGCGCGTGCTGCTCGCAAACAAGGAGGCATTGGTGAGCGCGGGAGCCGTGTTCATGCGCGCCGTGCGCAATCACGCCGCGACGCTGATACCGATCGATAGTGAGCACAACGCGGTATTCCAGACGCTGCCGTCAGGTTTTGATGGAAACCTCGCCAGCGCGGGCGTGCGGCGCATTCTGTTGACCGCGTCGGGAGGCCCGTTTCGCGACACGCCGCTTGAACGGATGGCGCAAGTTACCCCTGATCAGGCCTGTGCGCATCCCAACTGGGTAATGGGGCGCAAGATTTCGGTCGATTCGGCTACGATGATGAACAAAGGGCTGGAGGTGATCGAAGCAAGCTGGCTGTTCAACGCGGCCGAACCCCAAATCAAGATCGTGATCCATCCGGAAAGCGTGATTCATTCGCTGGTCGAGTACATCGATGGCTCAGTACTCGCCCAGCTCGGCCATCCCGATATGCGCACGCCGATCGCCTATGCGCTCGGCTACCCGGACCGCATCGAGGCAGGAGTCAGTTTTCTCGATCTTACGGCGTTGGGCAAGCTGAATTTTTCCGAGCCCGATTACGCGCGCTTTCCATGTCTTATGCTCGCGCGCGCAGCGGCGCGTGCCGGCGACAGTGCGCCGGCGGTTCTCAATGCGGCGAACGAGGCCGCGGTAGCGGCATTTCTTGAATCGAGGCTGCGCTTCGACGAGATTCCGGTCGTGATCGAACACGCGCTCGGCGAGGTCGCGGTTACGCCGTTGCGCGATCTTTCAGACGTATTCGATGCCGACCGGCGCGCCCGCGACTGCGTCGAGACGTGGCTCAAGCGCAGCGGCGACGTCAAGGCGCAGCGCAGCGCGCGTGTTTCAGCCTGAGATTTCATGAACCTGCTGACCACGATATTGGCGTTTGCGTTTGCGCTCGGCTCTCTGATCATAGTCCACGAATTCGGGCATTACCTCGTAGCGCGGCTGTGTAACGTCAAAGTGCTGAGATTTTCGGTGGGCTTCGGCCGTGTGCTCGCAAGCCGGCGTTACGGCCGCGACCAGACCGAGTGGGCGATCTCGGCATTTCCACTTGGCGGTTACGTAAAAATGCTCGACGAACGCGAGGGCGAGGTCGCGGTCCACGATCTGCCGCGCGCATTCAACCGCCAAACGGTATTCCGCCGCTTTCTGATCGTGCTCGCCGGACCGCTCGCGAATTTCGTGCTTGCGATCTTTTTATACTGGTTGGTCTTCATGCACGGAGTGCCGGGAATGAAGCCGGTGATTGGCGCCGTCGCACCCGGTTCTCCGGCTGCGCAGGCGCAATTTATGCCGGGCGAAACGATCATCAAGATAGGACCCCATGCCGTTGCCACCTGGCAGGATGCGCGCTGGGTTCTGCTCAATTATGCGGTTGAGCGCGGCGTGGTTTCAGTCGAGCTGCAAAACGATAGAGCCGAAATAAACTGGCGCAAACTCGATTTATCGCGCCTGAAGCCCGAAGACCTCGACAGCGATTTTCTGCGCACGCTGGGTTTTGAACGTCTGCAGCCGCCGCTGCCTCCCGTCATTGGCCGCTTGACTCCCGGCGCCGCCGGCGAGCGCAGCGGCTTGCTGGCGGGCGATGAGATAGTTGCGATCAATGGCAGGCCGATACACGCTTGGGATCAGGTGGTAACGGCGATCAGCGAAAATCCAGGAAAACAACTGAAGGTCGATGTCAAACGCGGAGCGACCCTGCTCGCGCTCATCGTTACGCCGGACGCCGTCATCGACAAAGCGGTCAGCATTGGACGCATCGGCGCCGCGCCGCGCATCGATCGCGCGGCCATGGAAAAATATATGGTCGAAGTCCGCTACTCGCCGTGGACAAGCTTGGTGAAGGCGGTCGAGCGCACCTGGGATACTTCGACGTTCA
>DASYSI010000325.1:0-3401 GCA_036003485.1 Burkholderiales bacterium
CGTGTAACGGCGCCACAGGTGCTTGCCGGTATCGGGATCCCAGCCGTCGAGAAATCCGCGAATGCCGAATTCAGCACCCGAGATGCCCGTCACGAGCACGCCATTGGCGACCAGCGGCGCTACCGTCTGTGAATATCCTTCGGTCCACTCAGCGGCTTTCTGGCGCCAGATTTCCTTGCCGGTTTTCTGGTCGAGCGCAACCACGAAAGCATGAAGTGTCGTACGGAACACTTTGCCGTTGTAAAGCGCAACGCCTTTGTTCGAAACACCACAGCACACCACGCGCGGCGTTGCGGGATCGAAATCGACCGCGGTGCGCCAGAGCTGTTTGCCGGTCACGGCATCGATTGCGACTGTCCATCTCGCATTGCTTACGTACATCACGCCGTCATAGACGAGCGGCTGTGCCTGCTCGCCCAACTCATTCTCGAGGCCCAGACTCCACACCGGCACCAGGCGCTTGACATTGCTTTTGTTGATTTGCGCGAGCGGGCTGTAGCGCTGCTGGTAATAGCCCATGCCGTAGGTAAGAACGTTGTCGGGGTTCTTGCCGTCGTTCTTCAATTCATCGAGTGTTTGGGCAAACACGGAACCGGAAACAAGAAAAAAAACTGCCGCCGCTATCATGCTTTTCATTGACCCGCCTCCCTTTACATTGCGGTCTGCGCCGCGTGGGTGCCCGCCGTTCTCAACACTCAGGGCGAGCATTGAAAATCTTACCAGTTACCGCAATCGACGACCATGTTACCCGCCAAGATGCGAGGGTGCGGCTGAAATCTCGCCGCGCTCGAGGCGCCTGACGAGCTCGACCAGTTTCTCATGCGACGGCGTCGGAATTCCGAGCATCCTGCCTTTGTCCACAATGAAACCGTTCATGAAATCGATTTCGGTGCGCCGGCCTTTGCCGATATCCTGCGCCATGGACGGGCGCTGGATGTCACCGCGTGGATTGGCGTGCGCGCGAGTGGTCATGAGTTCCTCGATCTCGGCCATCGCATCGCCGTTGCCTTCAGCGGCGAGCGCCAGCACTTCGGGTTTGAGCTTGCCGAGATTCTCGAGCTCGAAGCCGAGCGCCTGTGCGACGCGCACCGCCTCGCCTCCGAGCTTGATGGCAAAACGCCGCACTGTCGCGTTCTGATCGCACTGCGGACTGGTCAGACCCGTGACTGCCGACACGCCGTTGCGCATACCGTTTTGCGCGAGCTTCGACCAGCGTTCGCCCCACAGATTCGTGGTCGCTTTGACGCTGTCGATCACCGAGAACATCGCTACCAGTTCTTCGACGCGCTTCGTGACTACGCCGTGCACTTCGCCGATGCGGAAAATGGTGTGCTTGTCCCCGCCTTTCGCCGCGGTGCGCCGGACGCGCGCCGCGTCGTACATCTCGACCGAGATCACCGAAGCGATGATGCCCAGGGTCTTGCCCCAACCGACGATCGCGGCGATCTTCTCTTCGTTAATACAATTCTGCAGCGACACGACGTAAGCGTCTGGCGCCAGATACGGCCGGATCAGCATCGTCGCCCATTCGGTGTCGTACGATTTGACGGCGACGAATGCAATATCGATGGGTTTCTGTTTCGAGAGCGACTGCACCTCGGTTAAGTGCATCGTTTTCGCCTTCTTGACGGTGAATTTCTCCGCGGGCGTCACACCGTCGAGCTCGATACCGCGCGCCCGGATCGCTTCGACGTTCTCGGGCCACATGTCGATCAACGTCACGTCCTGGCCATGATGCGCCAGATAGCCGCCGACATAGCTGCCCAGTGCTCCGGCCCCTACAAAAACAATCCGCTTCACAATCACTCCTCCTGATTCACGATACCTGCTTACTCGATTTTGATGTTGCCTTTCTTGATGACGTCGCTATACCGTGCCTGCTGATTCTTCAGCAAGCGCGTGAATTCTTCGGTGCCGCGGTAATCGACCTCGGTGCCGACTGTCAGAAGTCGATCGCGCACTTCTGCGGACTGCATTGCAGTTTCTACCGCCGCGGCGAGTCGATTCACGATTGCCTTCGGTGTACCTGCGGTTACCATGACCCCGATCCATGCTGCGACGTCGAACCCGGGCAGGTTACCGGCCGTCGCCACCGGTTCTATGCCAGGGGCAAGCGCGCTGATCCTGCCGATTGATATACCGTAAGTCTTGAGGCGCCCTGCTTTGACATGCGGCAGCGTTGCGGCGACCGTTTCGAATGCGTAATCGATGCGGCCGGCGATGACATCAGTCAGCGCGGGAACGCTGCCCTTGTACGGAATATGCGTGACCTGCAACCCGGCCATAGAGTTGAACCACTCGGCGATCAGATGCGCGGTGGCGCCGGTGCCCGACGACGCAAAAGTGTACTTGCCGGGACTCGCCTTCACCAGCGCAATAAACTCGCGCGCGTTCGCCGCCGGAAACGACGGGTATGTCACCAGCAGAAACGGCGCCAGCACGACGTTGGCGACCGGCGCGAGTTCGCGCTCGACATTGTAAGGCGTTTTCTGCAGCAGCGGATTGATGCTGACCGGACCGCTTGAAGCGGCGAGGATGGTGTAGCCGTCGGGGCTGGCCTTGGCAACGACATCGGTGCCGATCATGCCGCCGGCGCCCGGGCGGTTGTCGGTCACCACCGGCTGGCCGAGCACTTCCGACAGCTTCTGCGCCATCACGCGTCCAACCAGATCCGTCGCCTGCCCCGGCGGCCACGGAATGATCATCCGGAGCGGCCGCACCGGAAAATCTTGCTGAGCGATCGCCGTGCCGGCGAAAGCAAGGATGGCTGCGAACGCGACGATTCGTTTCATGATATGTCCTCCCTCAGCAAGGTGTATCGATTCAATGCTCGCGCGGCGGTGCTCAAATGCAGCGGCGCACGTTAGGATCAAGCGCGTCACGCGATCGGTGCCTGGCTATCATATGGCAATTCGATTGCGAGCGGAGGGGACTCCACCTTTAGTGCAAACCACACGCCGCGGCGAAATCCCTGCATCACATCGGCGCAATCCCCGTCGCTTTTACTACTGTTGCCCATTTTACGATTTCAGTTTTAATAAAGGCAGCAAACTCTGCCGGCGAGCCCGCAACCACTTCGGAACCGTCGCTGGTAAGACGTTCCCGCGCGTCCGGCGTGCGCAGAATGGCAATGGTTTCCTTGTGCAATCTGGCGATGATTTCCTGCGGCGTTCCCGCGGGCGCCCACAGACCGGACCACTGCACCGACTCGTAGCCGCGCAAGCCCGCTTCGTCGATGGTGGGGATCTCGGGCACAGCGGCGACCCGGCGCAGGCTTGCCACACCGAGCGCGCGCAGCTTGCCGGCGCGCACGTGATGAACGACGGTAGCGACGCTGTTGATCGTGACCGCGACGTTGCCGGCTATCAGATCGATGATCCCCGGCGTGCTGCCCTTGTAAG
>DASYSI010000326.1:0-2600 GCA_036003485.1 Burkholderiales bacterium
CGGCAGCCTGATCAAGCTCGGAGAAAACGGTCTGCTTGCGCTTGACGATCTCGGTCAGAAGAAAATTCAGCTTAAGGAAGTGGTGACCGCATCGCTTGACGTGCTGAGCGGCGCATTTCGCTTCACCACGGAGGCGTTGTCGGGGTTCCGCGGCGAACGCGACGTCAAGGTCAGGATCGCGACGATCATCGCGGGCATCCGTGGCACCGATTTATGGGGCAAAGCCGATGCGACGCGCGACATCGTGTGCCTGATTGAAGGCAGGATCACGGTCGAGCGCGAGCGCGATCGGTTCGTCATGGACCAGCCGAAATCGTTTTATATCGCGCCTAAAAATGAACCCGCGCTGCCGGTCGCGCCGGTGTCGCAGAAACAGCTCGACGAATGGTCGCAGCAGACCGAGATCGCCGCGGGTACGGGCGCGATCCGCAAGGGCGGTCAGTGGCGGGTGTATCTGGCCGAAGCAGACAACCAGGGCGATGCGCTTGGCATCTACCAGCAGTTGCGAAGCGCGGGTTATGCCGCCGAGATCCGTCCGGTCAAGACTGCAGATGGCCTGATCTATCGAGTGCGTATTTCCAATCTGCCGAGCAGGCAGGACGCCGCAGCGCTTGCCGCCAAACTCGAAGGCAAAATGGGAATTGCGGGGCCGAAAGTTTCGAAATAATCTGGCACGCGCAACCAGCGCCCGGCAGTGCCGGCCATTTTGTCGGCGGGCGCGACACCCTGCAGGCACTGGCTTATAATTGCGCCGTAAGCATGTCGCCTTCCTTCCTCTCCGGTCTCAACGAGCCGCAACTCGAAGCCGTAACGCTCCCGCATCAGTCGGCGCTGATTCTTGCCGGCGCCGGCAGCGGCAAGACGCGTGTGCTGACGACGCGCATCGCCTGGCTGATCCAGACCGGGCAGGTGAGTCCCGCGGGCCTCTTGGCGGTCACCTTCACCAATAAGGCGGCGAAGGAAATGCTGGCTCGCATCAACTCGATGCTGCCGATCAACACGCGCGGCATGTGGGTAGGCACCTTTCACGGCTTGTGCAATCGCATGCTGCGCGCGCACCATCGCGACGCGGGCCTGCCGCAACTTTTTCAGATCCTCGACAGCCAGGACCAGCTCGCGCTGATCAAGCGCCTGATGAAAGCTGCCAATGTCGACGAGGAGAAATTTCCGGCGCGCCAGATCGCGTGGTACATCAACGGGCTCAAGGACGAAGGCAAGCGCGCGCACGAGGCCGAAAACTCCGACAGCTTCGCGCGCCGCATGAATGAGCTCTACGCCGCTTACGACGAGCAGTGCCAGCGCGAAGGTGTCGTCGATTTCGCGGAACTGCTGCTGCGCTGCTATGAGCTTCTGACGAAGAACGAAATCCTGCGCGATCATTACCGCGGCCGCTTTCGTCACATTCTGGTCGACGAATTCCAGGATACCAACCGGCTTCAATATCAATGGCTGCGGCTGCTGGCGGCGGGTGACGCAGCCGCGGCGGCGCGCGGCGCTAGCAACGCGATTTTCGCAGTCGGCGACGACGATCAGTCGATTTACGCATTTCGCGGCGCTTCGGCCGCCAACATGCAGGACCTGCAGAAGGATTTCGCGGTAGGAAAGGTGATCAAGCTCGAGCAGAATTACCGCTCGCACGGCCACATCCTCGACGCCGCCAACGCGCTGATCGAGCATAACCGCAAGCGTCTGGGCAAAAACCTATGGACTGCGGAGAACAAAGGCGAGCGGCTGCGCGTCTACGAGGCCCCGACCGACATCGACGAAGCAGGCTTCATCGTCGACGAGGTCAAAACGCTGCATCGTGAAGGCGTGCAATTGTCCGAGATTGCGCTGCTGTATCGCTCGAATGCGCAGTCGCGGGTGCTCGAGCACGCGTTATTCAATGCCGGCATGTCGTATCGCGTATACGGCGGTCTGCGATTCTTCGAGCGCCAGGAAATCAAGCACGCGCTTGCCTATCTGCGGCTTTTGGCGAGCGACGAGGACGACGGCGCGCTTTTGCGCATCATCAACTTTCCGACGCGCGGCATCGGCAATCGCTCGATCGAACAGCTGCAGGACCTCGCGCGCCTGCGCGGGGTCAGTCTGTGGCGGGCGGCCCGGGAAAAAGCGCTCGAGAAGTCCGGACGCGAAGATGGCGCGCCCACGAAAGGCGTTGATGCATTTGTTGCGCTGATCGCGGGCATGCGCGCGGCGTGCGAAGGACTGCCTCTGCCCGAGATCATCGAGCACGTAATAGAGCACAGCGGGTTGAAGCTCTATTACCAGAACGAGCGCGACGGCGCCGACCGGCTTGAGAATCTCGATGAGCTGGTCAATGCCGCAGCCGGCTTCATCAATGACGAAGCGCAGGAAGACCGCAGCCTGACCTCATTTCTCGCGCACGCCGCGCTTGAAGCGGGCGACAATCAGGCACAGGCGGGTACTGACGCGCTGCAGCTCATGACGGTGCATTCAGCCAAGGGCCTCGAATTCCACAGCGTGTTCATCAGCGGGCTCGAGGAGGGGCTGTTTCCGCACGAGAACAGCCTGTCCGAAGCCGACGGCAGGGAAGAGGAGCGGCGGCTGATGTACGTGGCGCTGACGCGCGCGCGGCG
>DASYSI010000327.1:0-14348 GCA_036003485.1 Burkholderiales bacterium
TTGACGGCGGCGAGCGCGTTCGCGGTTGTTGCCATAGCGGCAATGATGCCGGCCGATGATTCCATCGGGGGCGGCTATCCCAGCAAGCCGGTCCGACTGGTTGTCCCTTACGCGCCGGGAGGACCGGTTGACATCGTCGGCCGCATTGTCGCACTCAAGCTGACCGGAGCACTGGGACAACAGGTAATTGTCGATAACCGTGCCGGTGGTGGCGGCAACATCGCCGTTGAAATCGTCGCGAAAGGCGTGCCCGACGGCTACACACTGCTAATAGGCGCCAACGGTACCAATGCAATCAATCCGAGTCTATATCCAGGACTGCGCGTCGATCCCGCGCGGGACCTGGCGCCGATCAGCATGGTCGCGTCGAGTCCCATGATCCTGGTGACGCACCCGTCGGTGCCTGCCAATTCGGTCAGGGACCTGGTGGCGTTGGCGAAAAGCCGTCCCGGCGCCATCAATTTCGCGTCCTCAGGCAGCGGCTCGACCGCGCATTTGTCGGGTGAGCTGTTCAAAAGCATGACGGGCATTGATATCGTGCATATTCCATACAAAGGTGCCGGGCCCGCGCTAACCGATCTCGTCGGTGGCCAGGTGCAGATTATGTTCACAGGAGTATCAGCGACATTGCCGCACGTGAAATCGGGCAAGCTAAAAGCGCTCGCGGTGTCGAGCGAGAAACGAATACTCATACTGCCTGATGTTCCGACGATTGCCGAACATATTCCCGGCTACGAAGTGATCACGTGGTACGGCGTTTTTGCTCCGATCAAAACTCCGCGCGCTTTAATCGATCTACTCAATCAAGCGCTCGTGAAGATTATCGCCGCACCCGACGCGCGCGAGCGCTTCGCTGCCCTCGGTGCCGATCCGATCACGATGCCGTCCGCGCAGTTCGCCGCCGCAATTCGCAAGGAGGTCGTCAAATGGGCCAAGGTGATCAAAGACTCGGGCGTGCGCCCGGAGTAAGAGCGCGCTGCCATCCGGCTCGCTTGCAAAACCTCGAACCGCGCCCCGCAGGTTGAGTCCTGCTAAAATTCGCTATCCGGCCGCAGCAATCAGACCGCAAGGAGTAAACATGGATACGCCCGACCCGATCGTCGCCACTTCTGTTCCCAAAAACGCAGACCAGCGCAAAACGTACAAAGGTGCCGAGATCATGGTCGAGTACCTGATTAAGGAGAAAGTGCCGTACCTGTTTGGCGTTTGCGGCCATGGCAATATCGGTTTCCTCGACGCGGCATGCAATGCCGCCGACCGCATCAAAACGATTTCGGTACACCACGAGCAGGCGGCGGGCTACATGGCGGACGCCTATTACAAAGTGCGTCACGAACCGGTCGCGACCTATACCTCGTGCGGCCCTGGCTCATGCAATCTTCCCGTCGCGCTCGCCGGCGCAATGATGGATTCATCAGCTTTCCTCGCCATTACCGGTAACGTCCCGACGACGCAGTTCAACCGCATGCCGTTCCAGGAAACTGGTCGCTATTTTCAGGGCGATTTCCCATCTGTAATCCGGCCGCTCGTCAAGAAAAGCTTTCAGCCGACACGCGTGGAAATGCTGCCGCTCGCAATGAAGCAGGCGTTCGGCCTGCTGCGCACCGGCCGGCCGGGACCGGTGAACGTCGACGTGCCTCTCAACGTGTTCCAGGAAACCGCAGCAGTCGAGATTCCCGATCCCGATCCCTTGGTCAAGCAGCGCGCACCCGGCGATCTCGATGCACTCACACAAACGCTCGAGCTCCTGCTGAATGCCAAGCGTCCGGTCATTCTGGTTGGACAAGGCGGCTTGATCGGCGAAGCCACCCAAGCGCTGCTCGAGTTCATCAAGCTCGTGCGCATTCCGGTCGTCACGAGCCCCAACGGAAAAGGCACGATCGACGAAACCAATGAACTGTCGTTCGGAGCGATCGGCCGAAACGGCCCTTATGCCGCGAACGAAGCCGCGCGCAATGCCGATGTTCTGCTCGCGCTGGGATGCAGCTTTGACGACCGCGCCACCAGCGCGTGGATTAGCGGCTACACGCTCGCAATCCCTCCGACGCTCTTGATCCAGATCGACAACGATCCCTCCGAGATCGGACGTAATTATCCCGCACACCTCGGCATCCTTGGCGACATCCGCGCCAGCCTCGAAGTGCTCGCGCGGCGTGCGCAGGATAAAGTCAAAACTAAACCTAAAACGTATGACGATTGGGTCGCCAAACTGAGCGAGGCCAGGAAAATCTGGGACGACTACCAGACGCCCTTCGGCGCAAGCGATCAGATGCCGCTGCGTCCCGAACGACTGCTGAAAGGCTTATCACGCGTAATCCCTGAAAACGCAATCTTCGCAACCGACGTCGGGGTGCACCACAACTGGGTGGTACAACTGTGGAAAGCGCGCCGCGCGCGGCACCTGCTGCAATCGTGGGGCTTTGCGTCAATGGGTTTCGCCACCTGCGGAATTCTTGGCGCCAAGCTCGCGCAACCCGATAGCCCGGCGATCGCCGTCGTCGGCGATGGATCGTTCCTGATGACGCCGCATATTCTCGCGACCGCGATGGAATACGACATCCCCGCGGTGTGGGTGGTATGGAACAACTACGGTTATTGCTCGATTCGCGATATGCAGCTCGGCATGTTCGGCCAGGAGCTGGCGACGAGCTTCCAGATAGACAAGACCAAACAACTGTACAGCCCAGACTTTGTCATGCTCGCGCGCTCGTTCGGCGTCGAAGCTGCGCGCGTCGAACGCGCCGCCGATCTCGAGGGGGCGCTCGAAACCGCGATCAAGTCGAACCGGCCATATCTGGTAGAAGTTCCGGTTGATCGTGACATTCGTCCGGTCGGGACGGGCACCTGGTGCCTGCCGCCGATTCCGCACGCAGAGCCTAACTTCAGAAAGCTTGCTGGGCTCGACAAATAGGGCAGCGAACCGTATGCCTGCTGCGCGCGCCAGCGCGTTGCAGGCTCCTGCCGCGCGCCGCCGCGACAAAGATTCCACTAACGCGTAAAACGGATTGCTCCCGAGCTACCCGCCCGGGACGCGACGCAGTACTCCATTCACCATACGGCAGTCCGGCGGCCGGCCGGGAATCGCTTGCGGATTGGGCGCCATTGCAATCGAGCGCTCGGTTCTCCCGAGCGGTCCACCCACATTGCACGCCGCATAGTCCGGATCCCGCATGTAGTCAGGAGTCGCGCACGCACCGACCAAAAGGGGCAAAACGAACGCTGTCAACAATAGTTTACGCATAAGTTTCCTCGCTGAAATTGAGACCTGCATTCCAGCAAACATAACGAATAGAGCGATTATTCCAACGGATGCGACCGCACGTCCTACGCCGAGTTCCAAGCGCGACAAATGTTCCGATTTTTCCTACAGATCATTAAGCAGTGTCCGATAACTTATGTCGTTAGACAGCGATTAAATACGCATGCAGCTGAATTTTCCCGTTTTTCAACCTCAAAGTCAGGAGTCGACCATGAAATCGTTTTATCGATTGATCTGCCGCATATTGATTGCAAGCATGATATTTCTGCCGTTCAGCGTTAACGCCGGCATGATCGGCACGGGTCAAGCCACTGCCAGCGCGCAGGACTTGGCTAACCGCGACAAAGTCCGCGATTTCGCCGCACGTGAGAGCGTTTCAGGCCAACTGCAGGCGATGGGCATCTCGTCGTCGACGGCCAACGAGCGTATCGCTGCAATGACTCAGGAAGAAATCAATACGCTTGCCGGTAAGATCGATTCACTGCCAGCGGGCGCGATGTCACCTGCGTGGGGTTGGACGATTGGCATACTCATTGTGGCAGGCATCATCTACTCGGTTTGGGGACCTGGATTCAAGTCGCGCCGCTAGGCCTTCCCGCGCGGCATCGGGTGACTAGAGCAGGTTAAACCTGCAGCAGCGGGCGTAGCGCGCGCACGTCTTTAATCTGCTCGAGGCGCCAAACAGCGTCGACGAGCGCACGCGCGCGCTGCTTGCCCAGTACCGGCGCGCATAGCAGAAAACACTTCTCGTCCACTTCGTCGCGGGTCATCGGGTTGTTCGCAGTGCCGCGCACGTCCAGCGTGTGGTGGCGCAGCGTGCTGCCGTCGCGCAGCGTCAACTCTATGATGGCCTGGCGAACCGGCAGCGCGCGCTGCAGTTCGTCGTCGCCGTAAAGCTCGACGCGGCGGCGAACCGCAAGCACCTTCGGATCATGCATGCGCTTCTCGTCGTGCGCGGCTTCCAGCGTGGCGGTACCGTCGATCAGCATAACCGCCATCATGTACTGCATGTTGATGTCGGGCATGCTGCGGTTGTTCGTGGTCTTAGCACCCTGGTGCGAAACGCGCACCACGATTTTCTCGACGTCGTCCGCCTTGATCTTGTGCGTTTTGATCAGATACGACAACGAATCGAGGGGCGCCTGAATCGGGCTCCCAACCGTCCAGCGCTTGATATTGGTATTGACCACTTCATAGGTCTCGCCGAGCCCACGCGCGAGCGCATCGGGAGTGGTCTTCGGACCCAATGCGAAGAATAAATTGCGGTCGCCCGAAAACACATCGTCGACGCCGGTCATGCCCGCCGCCACCATGGTCGCGGCGGCGGCGCCGTTGCGCGCCGGCATGCCGCCGAACAGGAAAGCTTTTTCGATGTGCTCGGTGTCGCGCGCGTAGTTCGACAGGCCTGACGCCTGCTGTGCCGCGTACGACAGCAAGTGGCGCACCTGGTCTGCGTCAAGTCCGACCAGCGAGCCTGCTGCGGCTGCCGCGCCGAACATAGTGCCGAAGCTATGCGTATCGTGGCCGGCGGCGGCAAGATCGTAGCCGCCGAGCGCAAGCGAAGCGCGCGTGCCGATGTCGTAGCCTAGCGCGACGGCGCGCAGCAGCGCAGTGCCGGCCGAGCGCCTGCGTTCCGCCATCGCCAGCGCCGCGGGCACGATGGCGCAGCCGGGGTGGGTCAGCGAGGGCGCATGCGAGTCGTCCGTTTCGTCGGCGTGCGCAAGCATGCCGCCCGCGAGCGCGGCGTTGACGACGGTGGTTATGATGCGCGAGCCGGGAACGCACGCCTCGGGAGTGCCGCCTTGCAGCTTCACGTAGGCGATTGCCTTGCGACCGGGCGGCAGGCGCGATCCCGATATCATTGCCGCCAACGTGTCGAGCACATGGTGTTTGGTTGCCTCAGTCACCGCATCGGGCAACGGTTTCTGTGCCGCCTGCACAATGTAGGCCGCAACGGTGCGCATCAGTGGCGAGATCGCTTCACGCGAATCGCCTTCGCGCGCCGACGTCTTGTTCGCGCCGCGCTGGGCCTCGTCCGACTGCGCACCAGCTGCGCTTGCGGCAGTGAGTACGCCCGCGAGCCCGCTTTTGAGCAGCAACCGCCGGGTTGACATGAATGATCGATTGTTAGGCATGAACTCTCTACCTATTGATTGGCGTGACGGTCCAGAATGAATGCGCCGCGGCGACTGCGGGTTAGCGATTCAGCGCTTCCTGAGTTCCTCGACGGTATGGACATGCTGACCGTCATGCCGCTTTAGCGCGCGCGTGATCGCCTTGTTTACGCCGAAAGTCGGCACGACAGCCGAATGTTTGCCCGCGCCGCCGATCACGGCGACGAGCAGATCTTCGGGACGCTTGAAAACATGAACCGGCGCATCCCCATCCGCATCGCCGTACAGCTCTTTGAAGTTCGTGCGAAACCTGCGCTCTATGTTCTCGTTCGAAAACTTGCCGAGAGCCACCCACGCGTGCTCGAACAGAAAACGCTTAACATCCGCTTTGGAATATCCACCATCGGCGACCGTCTTTGCGTGCTCGGGACCGAAAATGACAAGCGGCTCAGGATGAAAGTTGTAGATGTCATTGTTGCCGGTGGTGGCCAGCGTGCCCGCGATCATCCTCAGAATGCCCTCGGCGCTGATGCTCTGGTGATCGTTGACATTGTGCAGGCATTCCGCGGCGACCACCGTCACCGTGCTCGCGTCGGCAGAAAAACCACGCTCGACGTGCAGCGGCTCCCACGGGCTGTCGGTCTCGTTCTCCGCCACGCAGTAGCTGTACTTCGACGGTGCGCCGAAGGTTGCCATATCACCGGCCCCCGGTACGGCGCCGCCGATATTGACAAGCGCGAGCCGGATCGCGCGCCCTATGGTTGCGTTGCTCTGCCTTCCCGGTCCGAACGCGTTGTATCCCGAGTTGATGTCGAGCTCTTGCGCGACCGGGCCGTTGACGATGACGAGCGGCGCGCACAGGTGGGTCGTGGCCTGCAGCGCATACAGGTTGAATGCCTCTTCGCACATTGCCTCTATCGCGAGCATGATTAGCGGGAAATATTCCGGCCGGCACCCTGCCATCACTGCATTCGCTGCCAGTCGCAGCGGCGTTGCCTCGCCGTAGCGCGGCGGTATCGTCGCGATGGGTTCGCTCCACGGCCGGTCGCAGTACGCGAGCATCGTCTCGACATTTTCAATTGTCGGCGGCACGACGGGCAGGCCGTCGCCCCAGCCGCGGTCGAGGCAGAGCCTGTTGACCGCGCTGAAGTCGTCGTCGACTTCAATGGTCGCGCCCGGCACGTGCAGGATTGCGGCACGATCGTTCATTGAGCGCGCCCCTCGATCAGCCCGAGCACTTGCGGCAACGCTGCATCAGCGCGCGCGCTCACGCCGGAGAGCTCGATGCCGCCCAGCGGATGGGGGATCACGACCAATGGCAAATCGGGAACGCCGAACACGCGCGCCTGCGCCTTTGCCAGCTTGAGAAACGGATCAGAGCAGATGACGGCGCTCACGACGCCGCGCTTTTGAAGCTCGCACATGTCGTGGACACTCCACGACGTACACGACCCTCAATCGGCCATCGCGCTGACAACGAGGTCGGTATGCGCGGCAAGCTCATCGAGTATGTCGCCCGCAGCAGGCAGGCTGACCGAACTTTTTCGCAGCGCCATTACGGATGCTACCGGCACGCGCGATTTCAGACCTTCAGTCAGCAATCGGAGCAGATGGTCGGCATTGCCTTTGCCGTTATCGAGCACGCCGAGGCGCAGCCCGCTTTTTGGTATCGCGCGTTGTTCGGCAGCGGCTGCAGGCGCAGCATTCGGCGCCTCGGGGACTACCAGAATAATCTTCTTCATGTTTACCCTTTGTCGCTGATGGGGAGGATCGACCGGTACGCACGCACTCGACCAAGCTATCGCGGCATGTTCCATCCGAGCCACTCACAGACGCCGCGGCCCATAATCCATTCCCTGTCTTCATCCGAGAGCCACGGAATTTCTTCGGTGAACATTGTAACGCCCTCGCGGTACGTGCACGGCAAGCGCGACAAATCGGTGCCCCAGAACAAACGCTGCGGTCCATAAGCTTCGTACACGCGCCGCAGGTACGGATGAAGACTGCGATAGGGATAGGGGTCGGTGACAAAAAAAGGCAGTATCGACGCTTTTACCGCGACATTGGGCCGCCGCCCGAGCGCGAGCAGCTGATCGAGATCGCGGAACGCTTCGGCGTCCTTCCGGTCGCCCGCAAGTCCGAGATGGTCCATGACGAGCTTCAGCCGCGGATGACCTCGCGCCACGCGCTCGATGAGCGGCATTTGCGCGTGCGTCGCCAGCACCATGATCGGGATTCCCGCTTCTTCGGCAGCGGCCCACACCCAGTCGGTGCGTCCGTCGAGCAGTGGTTTTTCGAGCAACGGCGTGTGAAATGCGAATCGCAATCCGAGCATGCCCGGTTGCTTGAGCCAACCTGCGATTTGCCGGCGCGCATCCGCAGCGTCGATATCGAGCCGGCCCATCACAGCAAAGCGGTCCGGATGCCGTTGCGACGCTTCGAGCGCAAGATCGTTGCGATCGCCCTCCCACGACGGCGGCACGATGATGACCCGGTCGACGCCCGCGGCCTGCATTTCGCGCAGCACAAAATCGCGCGTGAACGGCACGCCGTTGTTGTGGACCGGCACGGGCTTTAATCCGTTTTTGGAAGTGGGCCACGGACGCTCGGGTGTATTCGCGCCCCAGATATGTACTTGCGAATCGACGATCAGCATAGGTTCCTTGCGTAATTGATCACAGTCGCCGCGCAACGCCCTCGACCATTTCGCCGAGCGAAGAGAAGACCTGCGCGCCGGCTGCGTTGAGCGCCACGCGCTTGGACTCGAAGCTGCCGTGACTGCCGTGCACCAGCGCGCCCGCATGCCCCATCGTCACTCCTTCGGGCGCGCTCCTGCCCGCGATCAACGCGAACACCGGCTTTTCGAAGCGATGCTGAATCAATGCCGCCGCGAAATCCTCTTCTTCATGGCCGCCGATCTCGCCGATGATCAGCAATCCTCTGGTTGCGGCATCGGCGGCGTAGAACGGAACGAGATCGGCATAGCGCGTTCCCTTTATCGGGTCTCCGCCAACGCCGACCCACACCGACTGACCGATGCCGCGCTGCGCGAGCCGATAGCCCGCTTCGTACGAGAGCGTCCCCGACTTCGACATCAGGCCGAGAGTCCCGGGCCGCAGCGAATCATTGGGCAGAAATCCGAGCTTGACCTGCCCTGGAACCGCCATGCCTGGCGTCGACGGACCGATCCAGGTAACGTCTGCATCGCGAGTCAGATGCAACGCCTTGAGCGCGTCGTGCACCGGCATGCCCTCCGTGGGCGTGACCAGGTATTTGATTCCGGCAGCGACGGCTTCCTGTATCGCTGCGAGTAACTGCAATGCACCGACGAGCGCCACGCACGCAGTGGCACCGGTTGCATCGACCGCGGCACGACAATCGGGAAATACCGGGATCCCGTTTACATCGCGGACTTCCATGCGCGGCGAAACGCCGCCGACGATGCGCGTGCCATAGTCTTTCATGATTCTGCTGTGCTGGCGCCCGGCACGTCCGGTGATGCCCTGCACGATCACGCCTGCGGTGGTGTCGATGCGCGGATTGATCATGCTGCGCCGAGCTGGCGTTGTACTTCTGCGATGGCCTCATCGAGTTCGGTATACAGCTTGATGCCGGCCTGCTCGAACGCGCGGCGCGCATCGGAGAGGCCATTGCCTGCGAGCCGTGCCACGACGGGCACCTTGAATTCCGGAACCTGCTGCAGCGCTGTCACCAGCAGCCGCGAGAATTCACCGAGATCGGTGATACCTGCAAATATATTGATCAGCATGATGCGTATATGCCGTCCCGCGCTGATCCACTTCAGCACGTTGACCAGACGCGCAGGGTCGCCGCGAAAACCGCCGGTCCTCACGTCGAGGAAGTTGTACGGTTTCAATCCGACCGTCCGCAGCTCGTCGATCAGCATCATTGACAAACCGGCGCCTGTCGTCAGCAGGCCAATGTCGCCGTCGGGGTCGACGACAACGTAATCGAAGCCGTGCGCGAGCTTAAGCGCGGCTTCGGGATACACGCCTGCGCGCGATTCAACCAGAGCATGCAGTTCGGCTTGACGCGGCAGCGCGTTATCGTCGCTGACGAGCTTTGCATCGCCTGCAACCCAACTGCCATCCGGATACACGAACAGCGGATTGATCTCGATCAGTTGCATTTCAAATTCCAGAAAAATCCGCGCCAGTCGCTGCCCGGCGTTGCGCAGGGCGTGCGCCGCAACGTTCTGAAAGGAACCGGCAAGGCGGAGAACGCACGCAGCCAATGCATCCGCATTCAGCGGCGCGACTTCGGACTTGATCTCATTCGCGGGCACCGCTTCGATCTCGACGCCGCCGCGGTCGGACATGATGACGCGCACGCCGCCAGACGCGGCATCGAGCAACAGGCTCAAATAAAGCTCCGCCGCGCCGCGTATCTGCTGCTCGATGCGCACCGCGCTTACAGTGCGACCCCTGACCGTAGTGCCGAGTATTGACCGCACATGCCGTTCGAGTTCTTCGCTTGCGGCAGCCTTGCGGATAATTCCGGCTTTGCCGCGTCCGCCCATCGTGATCTGGCCTTTGACGACCCAAGGGCCCGCCGACGGCAGCTGCGCGGGAATGGCGATGCCCGCTTCAACCAGGCAGCCCGCGGGAACGGGTACGCCTCGCAGCGCCAATAACTCTTTAGCGTCGTGTTCGATGATATACATTTGTTTTAGCCGGCATGCGCCGCGCAGTTTTCAATTGGCAATGCCGATCAAATTGTCGCGCGGCGGGACCGCATGCAAAAGCATGAGCGGCGCTGCCGCGCGCGCTTGCCGCCGTTCACTTCATTTTCTTGCGATTCAGGAATGCGGTCATGAGCCGTTGGGGCTCGTCCGTTGTGCGCGCTTCGACGCAGGCCCGGATGCCCTGCCACACCGCATCGCGGACCGACATGCGCTCCCAGTCACGCATCAGCGCTTTTTGCAGGCGGATCGCACGCGCACCGCCGGCGAGTATCGATGCGATCCATTTTTCCACGGCTTGATCGAGTTCGGTTGATGGCACGAGCTTCTCGACGAAGCAGCAGCGCATAGCCTCGTGCGCGTCGATGTGATCGCCCGTAAATACCAGTTCGCACGTCTTGCCCCAGCCGATGATTCTGGGAAGCAGCGCGGCCTCCATGCCTGAAGGAATACCCATGCGCACTTCGGGCATGCCGAATTTTGCGTGGTCGGCGGCCACACGCATGTCGCACGATGCTGCGACTTCCATGCCCAGACCAAAACAATAACCGTTGATGCGGGCTATCACCGGCACGGGGCACATGCGTATCGCTTCACACGCATGATGCGTGAGCGTGTGTTCCTCCTCCGCCTGCTCCGCATTGAGGTCTTTCATTTCGGCTATATCGGCACCGGCCATAAAGGATCTCTCGCCCGCCCCGGTGAGTACGACCGCGCGCAGCGTGTCATCGCGCGCAAGCTCCCGAAAAGCGGCGGCGATTGCGCGCTTGCCGGGCATTCCCAGCATGTTGCGTTTGGCCGGATTATTGACGGTGATATAAGCGACGCGTCCACCCTCGCTTCGATCTTCGATGCGCTTCACAATGAGCTGCCCGGATCGCTCCTCAGCGCTCATGTCGGATTCCTTTTTTTGCTTTTTTGCAGCTCATGATTTATTCGTATCGCACCTCTTGTCACGTTTGGTTCCGTTCCCGCAGCGCTTCGCGCGCAACTTTCGTCGCTGACGTCACGGGCGTGTAGTCGATGCGCCGGTTTTCCACGGTTTTATCGATAGCTTCAACCTGCAGCAATTCGAGCAGCTCGCTGCTGCCGCTCTCGAACCAATACTGAAATCCACGGGGCACCAGGATGCCCTCATTCGGACCCAGGTCTGCAATCAGCACATTGCCTTCGCCATAAAACCGCGCTCGGCCCTTTAATACCATCCAGAAACCGTCCTGAGCCAGATGCGCATGCAGATTGGTCTCGCCGCCGTGGGTGAGAACGTGGACCGATGCGTACATGATGTCGCTTCTGCACAGCCTCACGATGGTTTTGGCTTTACCCGCTTCGGGAGTTGAATATTTGAATACCGTTTGCTGCGTTTGTTGCGCGCTCATGACAGCCTCCTTTTGTGTCTGCTCCATAACTTTCGGTTGACGTGCAGTAATACTTTCAGCCTGTAGACGCGCGGCCGTTCAATCAGCGTTCAGCGTAAGTGTCTGCAGAACTTTTCCCAGCCTTTCGATCTCCGCTTTAATATATACCGCAAATTCTTCGGGTTGGCTGCCGGTGGAGATATAGCCAAGCTCGGTAAGGCGCCGGCTGATGTCGCGATGGTTCAACGCTGCAAGCGCGGCGGCGTGTATCGTTGCGATGATCTCCTTCGGCGTCTTGACCGGCACCAGCACACCGTACCAATTCCCCGACTCGTAACCGGGAAATCCCGTTTCGGCGACGGTCGGATACTCGGGCAGCAGCGGCATGCGTTTCGCGCTCGTCACTGCAAGCCCGCGCAATCTGCGTTGCTGCACCATTGGCCATGCCGTCGCAACCGGCGCGAAATAGACCGACACCTCACCTGCCACGAGTGCCGTCATCGCCGCGCCGCCTCCGCGATACGGCACATGCACGATGTTTACCTCCGCCTGGCGTTTGAACAGCTCCATTCCCAGAAACGCAGCAGTTCCCACTCCGCCTGAAGCAAAGTTGATTGCGCCTGGCTTTGCCCGGGCGAGCCTGACCAGATCCGGCACCGATTTTACAGGCATCGACGGGTGAACGACGACCATCTCGGGACCTGTACCGAGTTGGGTCACGGGCGCGAAATCACGCACGAGGTCATATGCGCGCTTCGGATAAACGGTAACGTTGGCGGCGTGTGTCAGGCTGACCATGAACAACGTATAGCCGTCGGCTGGCGATTTCGCTGCGATTTCCGCCCCGATATTGCCGGCGGCGCCAGGCCGGTTTTCCACGATAACCTGCTGGCCGAAAACGTGCGCCAGTCCTTCGGAAATCAGGCGCGCGATGGTGTCGGTACCGCTCGCTGCCTGAAAAGGCACCACAAAGCGCACACTTCGCGCCGGATAAGTCTGCGCCCAACCATCAAGTGCGAACGACCCGATCGCACAGAGCACCATGCATTGCTTCAGGCAGGGGCGAATCAGCGCGACAATTCCCAAGATTTCTGCCAACTCCGTGATTTCACCAGACGGGTGCTCAAGTGGTTCAAGCGATGGTGCGCCTACGGGCGCTCCGATGCAGGACTTTGCGCGATATTAGAGCGGTCGGGGTTGCCGGGCAAGAATGAACGCGCTGCATCAAGCAGGCCAGTCCGCTTTTGCGGCGGCAAACTCTATATAAACGCCAATTGTGCGTCAGCCGCAGTTTGCCTAATAATCGCGCAGCAGTTGTTCAAGCGCAGGAAGTTCTACGGGTTTTATCAGGTGCAAATCGAAACCGGCCCGCTGCGAACGCTGCTTTTTGTCCTCTTGAGTCCAGCCGGTCAGGGCGACGATGAGAGTCCTTTTATTCGACGGCTGCTCGCGAATCCGCGCACACGCTTCGTAACCGTTTAGCTGCGGCATTCCGAGATCGAGCAGGATGATATCGGGCCCAAAAGTGGTTGCCTTCTCGACCGCCTCTACGCCGTCATGCACGATGCAAACCTCGTGGCCCATCATCTCGAGCAGCATGCCGAGGCTGGACGCCGCGTCGATATTGTCATCAGCGACCAAAATACGGCGCTTGGTTAATGGCTGCTCTATTGACGCGTTCACGTCTCAATTCCGTCGAGCGATCGGACTCGCAGCAAACGCAGTCGCGGTCGCCACCACATCCATCTATTCAGGTTGAACTTTGAACGTTTGTCGGCGGTCCGCCGCATGAGCTCTGCAGCTATTTGGAAATCAACCCCGAAATGCTCGTCAGAGCGCTGCCATACTTGCCCAGCAGTTTGAGACTGGAAGTTGAAATCGTCAGAATGGTGGAGCGATTATCTTTAGGTTTCTTGCGCCGCATCACAATTCCTTGTTCTATGAGCCGCGCGAGTCTGCGGCGTACTGTGGTGCGCGAACTGATGTTCAGCAGAAAGAGCTGCTTCAGCGTCAGCGGTTGCTCCTTCTCTTCCGCATATCCGATTTCGACCACGATATCGAAGTCGATGACGGTTTTCAGGAAGGGTAACTGCAGCCTTTCAAACTCCCTGATTTTCCTGAGCGCCGCAAATAACTTCATGTTTTTTAGTATTTTTGGCATATATAACCGAATAGTGTGTAGGTGAATTCCTACATTGGCAAGCAGAATTGGGTTCCTTTTTGGCACATTGAAGATCGGGCAATGGAGTCGCGACCCTCGATTGCGCACGCGCCGACGCGAGAACCGGTCAACCTGATCCAATGTCGCCGGGACTCATGTCGTGGCGCCGAATAAAAGTGCGCGCCGATCATGAGATTCCGGCCGGCGGATCACGATTCCGAAGCGGCGGCCGACTTTTCCGCCCACGTCAAGATGGGCTGCAACCGCGGTGGAACGAGATTTTTTGCCGCGTGAAAATCGACCCAGCGAAATTCGTGATGTTCGGGACGCCCGAGTTCGGCGCTCACCGGAAGCTCGACGCCGCCGTCCGGCGACTCGGCCAAGTAGTAGCGCGCAACCTTGCCACCGCCGTACGGTTCTGTGTCACGGAAAATATCACCCCAGCGAAATGCCAGTGCCGTCAAAGTCGTTTCCTCCGCAACTTCCCTGCATGCCGCAGCGAGCGGCGTTTCGCCTGCGTCGATTTCCCCTTTTGGAAAGTCCCAGTTGCGGTAGGCGCGCAGCAGCAGGCAGCGCCACGCACCATTGAAGCGACGCAATACCACCACGCCCGCTTTGGTCGGCGTCAAATTTTCATCGTTGGCACGTTTTAGCTTTTTCACTTGAATGTGCTCTTACATTGAGCGCCTGCAAGCTTTTTAATCTCGCCCGCTGACTGCAATTGCAGTCAGCAAAGCGAATGACTACTATGGCG
>DASYSI010000328.1:0-3299 GCA_036003485.1 Burkholderiales bacterium
CTTAATTTTTGAACCTGGCAACAACCGGTCCGGCGCGTCTAGTACGAGATTTTACTTTCGGACGTATGACCGGAGCCCAGCGGCCCACGTCAGACAACTTCGTCCATTCGGGAGTCTGGTGCAGGTTTTCCCGCGCGAGAAAATAGATCGCGGAGTAGACGAGCAAACCCTTCTCATTCGGTGCCGCGTCCTTGAACCGTATGATCTCGATGACCCCTTTGAGCTTCAGGATGTTCGGTATGTGATCGTTATCATAGATATCGTTGAACTCAGTCTCGTCTTCGGGCGCGATCTCGAAAGTGATCATCATGCAGAAAGGCGCCGCGCCATTGCCGCTATTTTGAATCGCCATGATCGTTATAGCTCCTATCGGATGAGATGTCGTATGTCGGGCCGCGCGCTATCCGGCGAATGGCGGTCCACCGATCACTTCGTAGTGTCGGCCTTTGTCGCCGCAGCAGGCGCGGGGCAGGGCAGGGCTGAAAACAAACACGTGTACCATAACACGTCACAGGAATCCTGAGCGAATCCGCGATCACGCGGGTCCGGGTCTGAAACAAGCCGCCGCGTTGCTGCTGCAAATCGTAAGTGAACTCAGCAGGAGTTGCGGTAAACTCAAAATCTCTCCATGCCCGTAGCCAGCCAATGACAGGCCAGAACGACAAGGACACCGACGCAGTCGCTTACACGCCGATTCATCTCTTGGCCGAACACTTGCGCAGCGGTGCACTAAGCGCGAGCGAGCTCCTCGATATTTATCTGCAGCGCATTCGCCGCCACGGCGAAAAACTGCATGCGTTTATCGCGGTCTACGAAAACGAAGCGCGCGCGGCTGCCGCGCTGGCCGATCGCGTGTTCAAATCGGGCCAAAAACTTGGTCCCTTGCACGGTATCCCGATCGCGCTCAAGGATCTCATCGATATCGAGGGTCGCACGACGACAGGCGGCTCGCTCTTCTGGCGTGATCGCGTCTCCCTGGTGACCGCGACCGCTGCGCAGCGGCTCCATGCTGCAGGCATGATCGTTTTGGGCAAGACGCATATGGTCGAATTCGCCTTCGGCGCCTGGGGCACAAACAAAGCGATGGGCACGCCGTGGAATCCGTGGGATCTCAGCACGGCGCGCGTGCCCGGCGGTTCGAGCAGCGGTTCGGCAGTCGCCGTGGCGGCGGCCCTCGCGCCAGCCGCGATCGGCAGCGACACCGGCGGCTCGGTGCGTGCTCCTGCAGGTCTTTGCGGCATTGTTGGCTTGAAAACCACCGTCGGGCGAATCAGCAATCACGGCGTGCTTATGCTGAGCGCAACACTCGACACGCTTGGTCCGATGACACGCGATGTCGAAGATGCGGCATTGTTGTTCGCGGCGATTCACGGGCCCGATCCGCAGGATGCACAGACGCTTGCGCATCCGCCAGTGGACGTGCTCACCGAACTCAAGGCAGGCGTTGCAGGGCTGCGTTTTGCAGTGCTGCCGGAAACCGAACTCGGGCAGATCGACCTCGAAGTTATTCGCGCGTTCGGCGCGGCATGCGACGTGATGCGCGGACTCGGAGCGCGCATCGATACGCTTAAGTTGCCCCTTTCTTTTCCGAAGCTCGCGGAACGCGTCGGCAAGATCATCGCGGTCGAGGGTTACGCGTTGCACCGCGAATGGATCGAGCGCGAGGATGTGCCGTTCGACGCGGACGTTCGCGCACGTTTGCGGCCAGGCAAAGCGATCCCGGCCGCCGATTACGTCGAGGTCATGTTCGAGCGTAAGCGCCTCTGCATGCAAGTCGACAATCTGCTGCGCGACTTCGACGCGCTGCTCGTGCCCACGATTCCGCTGCCGGCGATCCCGCTCACCGAGGTCGATCAGAGCCAGGCGCCGATGAGCCGTCTTACACGGCCCATCAATCTGCTTGACCAGTGCGCTCTCGCACTGCCGTGCGGCTTCACGCAAAGCGGGCTGCCCATTTCGATGCAAGTCGTCGGCCGCGGCTACGACGAAGCCCGCGTGCTGCGTATTGGCTGGGCTTACGAAAATGCAACCGAGTGGCATGCGCGGCGGCCACCGCACCTTTGACCAAGAACCACCTTCAAAACGAATCCAGTTTTATCTTCGCGGTCTTGATCACGCCATTCCATTTGACGGCATCGGCGCGCATGAACGCGCCAAAACTCTCGGGCGTGTTTTCTTCGAATGATTCCATGCCGAGCGCGGTATAGCGCTCCCTGATATCGGCCGCACTGAGCGCGCGCCGGATTTCGGCGTTCAGTCGCACGACGATTTCTTTGGGCGTTCCAGCCGGAGCCACCACGCCGTTCCACGACGTGCCAATAACACCAGGCCAACCGGCCTCGCCCATCGTCGGTATGCTGGGCAGAAACGCACTGCGTTTTCCACTTGCTACCGCGAGCGCCCTGAGTTTGCCGTTCTGAATGAACGGCAAAACGAGGGGCATGACGCTCCACAGCGCATCCACTTGCCCGCCGATCACATCGATCGTAGCGGGCGCACCGCCTTTATAAGGAATCGCGTTAACCTTAATTCGCGCCGCCTGGCTGAACAATTCCGTAATCAGGTGCTGGACCGACGCGACGTTTGGAAACGCAACATTGAACGGGCGCACTTTAGCAAGCGCGACGAGGTCCTTCACCGAGCGCGCCGGTATCGAAGGGTGAATGACGAGCACACTCGCGCTTTCGTTTGCCAGAATGATCGGCGCAAAGTCGCGCTCCGGATCATAGGGCAGCGTTGGAAACAAACTTCTCGCAATCGTCATCGGTCCAGGTTGCGCCATGCCGATCGTATAACCGTCGGGCGCCGCTTTAGCGAGCGCATCGGTGCCGAATATGCCGCTCACACCAGGACGGTTTTCGACGACGACAGGGCGACCGAAGCTTTCGGTAAGCTTTTGGCTGATGAGCCGTGCGGCGGTGTCGGTCCCGCCGCCTGGAGTCGAGGGCGAGATAAGCCGGATCAGCTTGACGGGATAATTTTGCGCAAGCGTCGAAGCAGTTGCCCCGATCGCTAGTATCGCAACGAGCGCCCTTTTCATAGCATCTCCATTCGTTTCGGCTGCGTGGCGAATAGAAACATCAAACGCAGGCTAAGTTCATTAATCTTGAATCACCTGTCACCGTTGCATTATTCCTGTGCGTTACGTAGTATTCATCTCGGCTGCCGATGAAGTCTCCGGTACCTCCATCTTGCCAGCAATGTTCGCCCACCTCTACCCATGGGGCGGTCAATCCCGCTCTGGGCGGAGAGCGTGCAAGAAGCTCTAATACTATGCTCAGGCAATAAAGAGGATTCAT
>DASYSI010000329.1:0-4046 GCA_036003485.1 Burkholderiales bacterium
CCCCGAGCAAGCAGGCCAAAATGTTGCGCGTCGTTTTCTGCAGCAACGGCACGATCGTTTTGGCGATGTCGACGCTGGAGACGATCGCGGTCGGCGCATGTATGAAAAGGATCGCGTCGGACTGGGAATCCTGCAGCAAGACTTCCAGCGTCTGCCGATAACGCTCAGCCGGCGCGTCGCCGATGATATCGACCGGATTGCCGTGTGACCACGTGGCGGGCAGGCTCGCGTCGAGCCGGGCGCGGGTTTCATCCGAGAGCGAAGCCAGTTGCCCTTGACTCGCGATCAGCGCATCGGTCGCCATCACGCCGGGGCCGCCGCCATTGGTCATGATCGTCAGCCGATCGCCGGCCAGCGGGCGTGCCCGCGCGAGCGTTTCCACCGCGTCAAACAAATCCTCGGTCGAAAACACGCGCAGCATGCCGGCGCGCCGGATCGCCGCATCGTAGACATCGTCGGAACCAGCGAGTGCGCCGGTATGCGAAGCTGCAGCTTTTGCGCTCTCCGGCGCACGGCCCGCTTTTATCACCACTACAGGCTTGCTGCGCGCTGCAGCCCGCGCGGCCGACATGAATTTGCGCGCATGCTGAATATCTTCTATATACAGCAATATCGCATGCGTGTCGGCGTCGCCTGCGAGATAGTCGAGCAGATCGCCAAAATCGACGTCGGAGCCGTCGCCCAGCGAAATGAATTTTGAAAAACCGATGCCGCGCGACGTGGCCCAATCAAGCATGCCGGTCACCAGTGCGCCCGACTGCGAAACGAAAGCAATCTTGCCGGACAACGCGTTCGTATGCGCGAAGCTCGCATTGAGTTTAATTCTGGGGACGAGCAGGCCCACACAGTTGGGACCAAGAATTCGCAGCAAATGCGGTTTTGCCGCAGCCAGCATGGCTTGCTTCAGGCTCACGCCTTGTTCGTCCCGGATTACGCCCAGGCCGGCAGTGAGCACTATGGCGGCTTTCGTGCCGCGTGCGCCAAGATCGCCGATCAGGCCGGGAACAGTCGCCGGCGGCGTGCAAATCACGGCCAATTCCGGTGCGGCAGGGAGACCGTCGATCCGGGCGTACGTCTTACGGCCCGCGAGCGTATTGTATTTTGGATTGACGGGATAAAGATCGCCGGCAAATCCCGCGGCTATCATGTTATGCAGAACGGTGGCGCCAACGCTGTGCGCTCTCTCCGAAGCGCCGATCACCGCAACCGAACGAGGTTCGAACAGATAATTTAGATTTCTAATGCTCATGCCCGCCGTCTTCGAGCGCCTGCGCTGTACGTCTCCTTTCTCAAGCGAAGAACGTTCACGGAATTGCCTCTGCGCTCAGCACCTCAAACTGTCGCCACCGGCGTCACCGGTGAGCCCACTGCGCCGGGCATGCGCAGCGGCGGTGCGGTCAACAGAAAGCGGTTTCGATGATTCTTGCGCAGCCACGCCGCGAGCTCCGTCAGGTACCATAGCTCGCCGAGATGAATGCCGAGCTTGACCAGGCAATGCTCGTGCAGCGGCAGCTGCGGTCCGCGATGCGGCAGGCGCGGATCGATGCCGAGCGTGGATGAGCGTTCGACGGCAAGATTGTCGGCCGCAATCGCCGCCACACCGGTATCGGATATCCATTCGAGCAACCGCTTATCGTAGCCGTCGAGAACCGTGCATTGCGTCTTGATCGAGTCGTCGAGCTTACCCTGGGCATCGCGGATCAGTTGTCCGAGGCCGGTATGGACCACGAGAATGTCGCCTTTCTCCACCGTGACTGCGTCTGCCTTCAGAATTTTTTCCAGCATGTCGAACGTGACCGCAACGCGCTCGTCACCGAAATGGTGGCGCAGGTCGATCATCACGGCGCGTCCCTGCACGCCGGTCGTTGCCATTTCGGCGACTGACAGCGCGAGCGCGCCGAGCCCGCCGTAGAGACCGCGACCGGAATCGTCGACGAGACGAAATCCGTTATACGAAACTTTTTCGGCAACGCCGTCGCCGTCTGCGTCGAACACCGTACCCTTGTGCCCGAAACCGTCCCAGTGCGTCGAGTACTGCGAATACAGCATGATCGCCTCGTCGGAACCCACATCGGTCAAGCGCGGATCGGATTTCTCCAGCGCAAGGTTGAAATACACTTCGCTGCCGCGGTACACCGGATGGAACACCGGCGGTTTGCGGTTGGCGTTGAGTATGCTGCCGCCCGGCCTATCGAGCGGGTGCGAGAGGCAGAACACTTCGCCGGTCTTGACCTCATCCATCGCGCGCAGACGCAGCTTGGCGGTGAGCAGGTTCAGCCGTCCGCGTTGATCATCATCTCCGAATTCACCCCAGTTCGATCCGGCGGGACGTTTTTGCCATCGTTTTGCCATGAGATTCAGACTCCCTGAATAAACAAACCGGAATTATCTCAGTTCTTGAGCGGGGGCATGTACGAGGAGCCCGCCCGTTCAGTAACCGCTCGCTGTTTTAAGAGCGGTGTTGGCGCATCAATTCGCGCGCGGCGCGTATTCCGCTCTTCAGCGCTCCACCCACCGTGGACGCTTCACCTGAGAGGTCGGCGGCTTCACCGGCAAAATAAAGCGTAGCGCGCAGCGGCCAGGCGAGTATTTCGCGCGCCCCTTGTCCGCCGACTGTGACGTGACTGTAAGCACCCTGACAGTACGGGTCGCGTTGCCAGTCGTGAACGAATGCGTTCACGAATTGCGCTTTGACATGCGCGCGCCTGCCAAAGAGCGACTCGAGGCTCGCGAGAGATAGTCGAATCATTTCCGGCATTCCGCCCGCCGACAGGCGGCGCGCACGCGGCCCTCCGGCCCACGCCGTCAGCAATGGAGCGCGCACGGGCAGCGCGGTCCAGAATGTACGAAAATCCGCGCAATCCGAATGAAAGAAGGCGACGTCGCGATAACGTCCGCGCTCAAGCTTTTCCCAGAAAGCGTTGCGAAATTGCAATACGACTTTGACTACCGAGCCTGCGCCCAGATTCCGCAGCGCCGCGCGCTTTTCTTTGAGGGCTGGCGCGAATTGCACGGAGTGCGGCGCGCCGCGCCCAAGTTGCAGCACGCCGATCGGCAGCGTGATGATAGCGCGCGCTGCGCTCGCATAAAACGGCGTTCCCAGGAAAGTCCCCATGACTTCGACGCGTCCGCGCTTCCAGCGCACCCTCTTGACGACCCTTTGAAGCTGTACGCGCACCGGGCTCCCGGCGAGCGCGTCTACGAGCGACCCCAGCAGCGCGCCATAACCGCCGAGCGGGCGGAATGATGGGATATCGGCGCCGCCGCCTTGCGTCCATTCGTTCACGACCTCGAGCGCACTGATGCGCGTCCGATCGGCGGCGTCGTAGCCTTCGACCAGCATGCGCGCAAAAGCCAGAGCATCCGCGGACAGTTTTGGCCGCAGGTTTTTCGCGAGAAAATCTTCAAAGGAAACGTCTTGCGCGTGCAGTGTGTTGGGCTTGCGCATTGCACGCTTGATCTGCGGAAACAGATTATCGCGCGCGCGAAGCTCGCCGTCGCTTTCCACCCAGTGCGTACCGGATGAATCGAGCGCTGCGATGCCGGCTTTTTTGAGCAGAGCGAATATCGGTGGCGAGCGCCCGTGGATGAATTCGGCACCGAGCTCAACGGGGATCGGCAATCCCGGTTCTTGACGCGTGTAGCAGCGCCCACCGATGCGATCGCGCGCTTCGAGAACGACCACCGATCGTCGGCTGCGCGCAAGCTCGGCCGCTGCCGCAAGTCCCGCAGCCCCGGCGCCGATGATGAGAACCTCTGCGTTCAGTTCAGCCATCGATGACCGTGTGCAACGCAGTGGACGAACGATCGCCCGCTATGCGAGCTCCTTTCTTATGAAGCAGATACAAAACGCGTATTATGTCGAACGGAAAAGCTCGGCGGGATCGCACAGCGACACCGCCACGCCATCCCTGGATGCAGAGCCATTATAATTCTGTTTGATTCTTCGGCGCTGATCCCTTGATTCCCGCAACAAGGAGAAACGTGATGCCAGACCAACCCGAGGCACAAAAATCGTTTTGTCTTGAGGAGGCGACAATTGACGA
>DASYSI010000330.1:0-3681 GCA_036003485.1 Burkholderiales bacterium
GGCTATCTATGCGGCGGTTGCCGTAATAATGATTACCGCTCTTAATATCATTGGCACTACCGAGAGCAAGTGGCTGCAGAATATCCTGACCGCGGCACTCGCGCTTTCCATACTCGGCGTGATAATCGCGGGATTCACGGCCGCAAGTCCTGCCGCGATTGCGGCGCCGGCGGCCGCACAGAGTTCGGCGCCGATGTTCTCGGGACTCGCGCTGATTTTCATTCTGTTGACCTACGGCGGCTGGAACGAAGCCGCGTATCTGACCGCCGAGATGCGCGATACGCAGCGTGGCATCGTACACGCTTTGATCATCGGGATACTGATCATTACCGTCCTTTACGTCTTGCTCAACATGGCTTACCTCAACGCGCTTGGACTCGATGGCGTCAGGAATTCGAAAGCGATCGGAGCTGATCTGATGAAAGCGACATGGGGCGACAAGGGCGCGCTGGTGCTAGGCGTCGCGGTAGTCACTGCCGCACTGTCGACGCTCAATGCGACGGTGTTCACCGGCGCGCGCACCAACTACGCGCTGGGGCGCGATTTTGCGCTGTTCGGTTTTCTCGGTCAGTGGCATGAACGCGACACGCCCGTGAACGCGCTGTTGCTGCAAGGCGTAATTGCATTGCTGCTGGTGCTGCTCGCGTCGTTTACGCCTGACGGCTTTCAGACAATGGTTGCGTATACCGCGCCCGCATTCTGGTTGTTTTTTCTGTTGACAGGCATTTCTCTCTTCCTGCTGCGCAAGCAGCAACCGCTCAATCCGGCGCCGTTTCGCGTGCCGCTCTATCCGCTGACGCCGATTCTGTTCTGCAGCATGTGCGGCTACATGCTGTGGTCGAGCATCGGATACGCGATGTCCAAAGACCCGGGAAACATCGGCGCAATCGTCGGTATCGCCGTGCTGTGTGCGGGCATTCCGGTCATGCTCATTGCACGCGCCACGCAAAGGCAAACCTAGCGCGACGGGACGGTAGGCGCAGGCATTGCATTGCAGTCCGGAGGGGGAGGCATCATGAAACTCTGGTTGAAAACGCTTGCGTTGGTTTGCGCATTTGCCGCGCCTGCGGCACTTGCCGCGGAAGGTTATCCCGTGCGCCCGGTTCGCTGGATCGTGCCGGCGCCGCCCGGCGGCGGCACCGACGCGGTGGGACGGATTGTCGGCGCAAAACTGGCGGAATTCTGGGGCCAGCAGATCGTCATCGACAATCGCGGCGGGGCCCAAGGGGGACTGGGCACTACGCTCGCCGCCAGGGCGGCGCCTGACGGCTATACGCTGCTGTTTGTTTACACGGGGCCGATTGCGGTCAACCCGCACCTGTACAGCAATCCCGGCTATGACGCGCTGCGCGATTTCGCCGCCGTTTCGCGGCTGACGCAGCAGCCGATGCTGATGACCGCGCATGCTTCGATGCCGTTCGCTTCATTGAAGGAGCTCGCGGCCTATGCAAAACAAAATCCCGGCAAGCTCACGTTCGCGTCGAGCGCTTCGGGACAGCAGCTTGCAGGCGAGTTGTTCAAGATAACCACCGGCACCGATATCCTGCACGTTCCGTACAAAGGCGCGGGACCTGCAGTGCTCGATCTGCTCGCAGGCAATGTGAACCTGATGATTTCCAATCCGACTTCGGTGGTGCCGCACGTCAAATCAGGCAAACTGCGCGCGCTCGGCGTGCTCGGTGACAAACGCATCGATGCGCTGCCCGATGTGCCGGCCGCAGCAGAGCAGGGCTATCCGGAACTGGGCAAAGTCAACGAGTGGTACGGCGTCGTCGTCCCCGCCGCGACGCCGCGTCATTTGGTCGCGGCGCTCAATGCGGGCGTAGTGCGCGCACTGGGTTCGGCCGATGTGCTGCAGCGTTTGCAGAGCCTGGGCCTGACTGCTTCGCCCAGCACGCCCGAGGAATTCACGCGGCAGATGCGCGAGGATTTCGCACTCTGGGGAAAAGTGGTGAAAGCTTCCGGCGCGAAAGTGGATTGAACATGACTACGCTCAAAGGCAGGAATGCATTGGTCACGGGCTCCAATGGCGGAATCGGATACGCGATCGCGACTGCGCTCGCTGACCAGGGTTGCAATGTCATGTTGAACGGCCCGGGCGCGCCGGCAGAAATCGAGAGGCTGCGCCTGGCGCTTGCTGCCAAAAACATCGAGTGCATTTATTCGCCTGCCGACGTCGGCAAGCCGGTGCAAATCGAGCAGATGATACGCGACGCGGAGGCGCGGCTCGGCGCGATCGATATCCTCGTCAACAATGCGGTGATCCGCCACTATCATCCGATCGACGAATTTCCGGTCGAGGAATGGGATGCGGCGCTTGCGGTCAACCTGTCGGCAGCGTTTCACACGATCCGCCTCGCGCTGCCCGGCATGAAGCAGCGCAACTGGGGGCGCATCATTAACATGGGCTCGATCCACAGCACGCGCGCGCACGTAAACCGCGTCGACTACGTTACCGCCAAGCATGCGATCATCGGGCTCACCAAAACGGTCGCGCTCGAAGTGGCGCAAACCGGAATCACCTGCAATGCGCTGCAGCCCGGCTGGGTCCTGACTCCGCACAGCGAGCGCCAGATCGCAGCCCAGATGGAGAAATCCGGGAGCACCCGCGATGCATCGATCGAGGATTTGCTGCAGACGCGCCAGCCCTCACGCCGCATGATCACCCGGTAGCAGGTTGCCGCTTTCGCTGTGTTCCTGTGCACCGACGCGGCCTCGAGCATTACCGGCTCCGCGCTTTCGATCGACGGCGGCTGGTCAGCGGCGCCCTAGTAGCGCAAAGCCGGACGCGAATACTATTGAGTTGTTCGTAACTGAGCGGCCAAAAATTCGTCGTCCTCGCGAAGGCGGGGATCCAGGTTTTTTTATTCTGGATTTCCGCCTTCGCGGAAATGACGGGGTCGCGGGATTTTGTGTCATGCACTGACGTCGTTCTCAATAAACGGTCCGACGCTCAAGAAATGTACTTCAGGGGAAACGTGTGACGACTTCATCCAAGTGGGTAGGATTTATCGGCCTCGGCGTGATGGGCGGCCGGATGGCGCGGCGGTTGATCGAGCACGGCCATCAGTTGATCGTTCACGACATCAACGCGGCCGCGCTACGGACGTTCGTGAAGCTCGGCGCGCGCGCGGCGGGAAGTCCGCGCGAAGTCGCGGACCGCGCACGAACGGTGCTGATCAGTCTGCCGACTCCGCAAATCGCGCGCGAGGTCGCGCTCGGTGATAACGGCATCATCCGCGGCCGTGCCGTGAAGACATTCGTCGATCTTTCCACCAACGGCTCGATCGTTGAAAAGCAAATCGCAAAAGCGCTTGCCGCGCGTGGGATAGAAACCGTCGACGCGCCGGTCTCGGGCGGCGCCGCGGGTGCTGCGAAAGGCACGTTGGCGGTTATGGTCGCCGGCAAGCCGCGCGTGATTGCGGGTGTGCGTGATCTGCTGGACGTATTCGGCAAGGTATTCGAAGTCGGCCGCCAACCGGGCCAGGGTCAAACCATGAAGCTCCTCAATAACCTGCTCTCGACGACGGCCTTGGCCATCACGTCGGAAGCATTAGTGGCAGGAGTTAAGGCCGGGCTCGACCCCGACATGATGATAGCCGTAATCAACGCGGGCACCGGACGTAACAGCGCGACCCAGGATAAATTTCCGAAGTCGGTATTGCCGCGCACGTTCGATTT
>DASYSI010000331.1:0-9574 GCA_036003485.1 Burkholderiales bacterium
CGATCAATGCTACAGAATAGTGGACGTGCGCAATCCGTCGCAGCCTGCCGAAGTCGGCCGCTGGTGGGCGCCGGGCACGCGCGAAGGCGACAGTGAAGTCTCGCCGCGCCGAACCGAGGGCGGCTGCGTGATCGGTCTATCGGGATTTCGCGCCCACAATACCAACGTTTTTCCGGATCGGCCGGACCGCGCGTATGTCGGCTATCTCGATTATGGCGCGGTGATACTCGACATCAGCGACAAATCCCAGCCCAAGATGATTTCGCGCTGGAGCAACTGCCCGCCGAACACGGGTTTCAATCACACCGCGCTGCCGCTGTTCAGCCGCAACCTGATGCTCGTCAGCGACGAGTCGACCAAAGACAACGCGGCTGACTGGCCGAAACTCGTATGGGTGCTCGACATCAAGGTTGAAACGAATCCACTTTCGATCAGCACACTGCCGCTGCCCTCCGTGGATACGTTTTCAAAGCGCGGCGGTCGTTTCGGTGCTCACAACCTGCATGAAAACCTGCCGATCCCGACCTCTTACCGTTCCGACACCATCGTTTTCGGCACGTTCTTTAACGGCGGGCTGCGCGCGTACGATCTCTCCAATCCGTACCAGCCGCAGGAAATCGCGTATTTCGTGCCGGGTGCGCCGGCAATGTCGCGCGCGGGCGCCATCCAGCTCAACGACATTTTTGTCGACGACCGCGGCATCGTCTACACCGTCGATCGTTTCGCCGGCGGCGTATACACGCTGGAAATGAATTTCTAACGGGCTGATCTCTGGCCTGCGCGTTTGCATTTGGATTGTGACTCGATGGCCGACTCAACTGTCACGGGCCGCGATCCGCTGCGAAGCCGTATTCCGCTGACGGTCATCACCGGGTTCCTCGGCAGCGGCAAGACGACTTTGCTCAATGCGCTGCTTGCACGTCCCGAAGCGGCCAACACCGCGGTGATCATCAACGAGTACGGCGAGGTCGGAGTTGATCACGACCTGGTGCAGGGCATTACCGAATCGGTAACCTTGCTCGACAATGGCTGCGTCTGCTGCGTGCTGCGCGGCGACCTGGAACAGGCCTTGCGCGATCTGTTTCTCGCGCGCAGGTCAGGCGAGATTTCGAGCTTCGAGCGCGTGATACTCGAAACGACCGGGCTCGCGGATCCCGCGCCCATCATGCAGACACTGAGTATCGACCCGGCATTGGCCGAACATTACCGGCTCGACGGAGTGATTACGCTTGCCGATGGCGTGCAGGGAAGCGCACAGCTTGCGGGCACGGCGGAAGCAATCAAACAAGCGGCAGTCGCCGATCGCATTGTCATCACCAAATCCGATTTGGCAGACAGCTCGGTCATCGATGATCTTGTGCGCGAGTTGAAGCAAATCAATCCAACCGCGCATCTGGCAGTCGCAGTCGCGGGGGCGGTCGAGCCCGACTTCGTACTGGCCGTAGGTCTGGACCGCGCGCGCGTGCAGCCCGATGCGGTCGAACGCTGGCTGGGCCCGGCGCATGCGCCCGAAAACGACCACCACCAGCACACGCACGGTATTCTGACTTTTACCCTTTGGTTCGAGCATCCCTTCAAGCGCGCCGCATTCGAACGCTGCATCGAGCTGCTGACGTCCTTGCGCGGCGCGGATCTGCTGCGCGTCAAAGGATTAGTCAACGTTGCGGATGAATCGGGGCCAGTGGTGATTCAGGGCGTCCAGCATTTGTTTCACCCGCCGGTAACGCTCGCGGCATGGCCGAGCGAAGACCGCCGCTCGCGGCTGGTCTTCATCACGCGCGGCATAACGCGTGAAACGGTCGCCAATCTGTTTGCCGCGGTAACCGCGTTGAACTAAAGCGATGGGTATCGCTTACGCTCAACCCATCATTTGGCCCACATCCTCCAGGGGCCCGGTCCGGTACGGCGTCGTTTTTTCGACTATTGCAGCGGTGAAAACGCTGACGGCATCAGAATCTTGTTTTCCTGGGCGAGCAGATTGTAGCCGCGGCCGCCCTCTTTGATGGCCTTGGCCGATGGCGGCCACGCGCCCGAATCTTTCGCCTTGTCGCGGATTTCATTGCGTTGATTGAGCGTTTGGTACGGCCAGATGTGGACGAACTTGTTCAGGCCGCCCAGTTCCGAATACCACGCCGCGCAAATAGGTCCGAACTTCAGCCGCTCGGGCAATGAGCTCTCCCACAGCTTCATGATCAGCGGCAGCTCGCCGTTCGCGTAGGTGTACGTCCGCATTTCGAAATAAGGTCCCATTTTTCCGGGTTTGAGCTCGGGCGAAATCGCGAAGGGGATCATGATGTCGGAACGCTGCTCGAGCAGAAATTCGCCGATCTTGGGAGGCCACCCTTCGACTTTCAACGATTCGGCGCGAATGCGGCCTCTTTCCGCAATGTCCTTGTATGGCCAAATGTGCACGATCTGATTGAGCGGGCCGATCTCCGTGTGCCAGAACGCGGCCATTTCCGAAAGTTTCTTGCGTTTCTCGTACGCCTCGCCGAATCGCTTTTCGACTTCAGGCAGCGAACCTGGTTTGACGTGGTAGGTCCTCACCTCGTAGATCATGATGGTCCTTTGTTGTGGTTGTATGAACGCGGCGGGCCCGTTCTGGCGCTGCTGAAGGGCTTGACCGCGTTAGCTAATGTAGCCGGAAATGCCGCAGTTGACCAGCGACTGCGATGCGTTGCGAGACTGTTAAAATGAATCGAACCACCGAAGTATCCACGCGTTGGCAGTGACCCGGAGCGAGAGATTATGAAATTCAGACAAATGGCGTCAGTGCTTGGCCTTGTCTTATTGACGGCGGAATGCGCGCATGCGCAAGCGCCGAAGTTTCCTCTCAAAGCTATGAGAATGGTGGTGGGTTATGCGCCCGGCGGCGGCAGCGATATCATGGGCAGGCTGATTGCCCAGCAGATCACCGACGCGACAGGGCAGCAGGTCATCGTGGAAAATAAAGCCGGCGCGGCGCAGAACCTTGCTGCTGAGTACGTCGCAAAATCAGCGGCGGACGGTTACACCCTTTTCTTGAGCTCAGCTGCGCTGGGCGTCAATGTCAGCCTGTATTCAAAACTCAATTACGATCCGGTCAGGGATTTTGCCCCAATCGCGGTATTCGCCACCAGTCCCAACCTGTTGCTCGTGCATCCGTCGTTCCCCGCTAAAAACGTCAGGGAATTTATTGCTGTCGCGAAAAAAAACCCTGGCAAGCTCAATTTTTCCTCCTCCGGCAGCGGCAGCACCCAGCATCTTTCGGGCGAAATGCTGAAGCTGATGATCGGCGTCGACATGACGCATATCCCGTATAAAGGCAGCGCACCGTCGATGACCGCGCTCGCGAGCGGCGAAGTGGATTTCTCGTTCAACAATATCCCGGCGTCACAGCCGTTGATGACGCTGGGCCGAATCCGCGCGCTCGCGATAACGAGTGCGAAGCGCTCGCCGCTGCTGCCTGAATTGGCAACCATGATCGAAGGAGGCTTGCCGGGTTTTGTTACCGAAACGTGGTATGGATTATTGGCGCCGGCGGGAACTCCGGGCGATGTCATCAACGCGCTGAATGCCGTCATAGTCAAGGCGGTGCGCAAAGAGGAATTTCGCGCGCGGTTGGCGCAGATGGGCGCCGATCCGATCGCCGAGACCCCGGAGTATTTTCGCAAGATGTTGCTGCAGGAAATCGAGCGCTGGAGCAAAGTGGTAAAAGCATCGAAAGCAAAGCCCGAATAGTGTCTGCGGCGGTACAAGAATAAGCGCAAGGAGACAAAACTGTGAAGCCCATACGAACCGCGCTGTTTGCGCCCGGTAGCAAGGAGCGCGTGATGAGCAAGGCACTCGCGAGCGGCGCCGATGCCGTGATTTTCGATCTCGAGGACTCGGTGCCGATTGCCGCCAAGGCGGAAGCCCGTACCTATGTTGCCAAGGCGATCGACGGCGTTGCTGCGGCAGGCGCCGCGCACCGCGGACCGGCAATCTACGTGCGCGTAAATGCTGCGTCGACCGGCTTGCTTGAAGACGACCTGACGGCGGTGGTGCGCCCGGGCCTCGATGCTATTTTGCTGTCCAAGGCGGAGAGCGTCGAAGCAATCGAGGCTGCCGCTGCTGCAATGGATCGCCACGAAGCAGCGCACAAAATGAAAGCGGGCGCTGTCGAAATCATCCTGCAAATCGAGACCGCGCTGGGTGTCTATCGGTGCTACGAACTCATCAAAGCGACACCGCGCGTTGCCGGTACCTGCATCGGTGTCGCGCGTGACGGGGATTTGCAGACTGATCTGGGGTGCGGCTGGTCGATCGAGGGCATCGAGCTCTTGTATGCGCGCTCCAAGGTGCTCCTCGAGACGCGCGCGGCGGGCCCGGCCCTATGTCCGTTGGATGGCGTATTCAGTGATTTGAATGACGAGGCGGGTCTGATTCAGGATTCGAGGCTCTCGGCGCGCCTCGGCTACATCGGCCGCACGGTGATCCATCCCAAGCAGATCGCGCCGGTCAAACACGCCTATGCCGTGCCCGAACTCGAAGCCGTTTATTACCGTAAAGTGGTGTCCGAATTCGAAGCTGTGGAAAAAACCGGCACCGCGGCGATTACCGTCGACGGCAAGCTCGTGGACTATGCGATGTATCAGCGTGCGAGGCGGGTTCTGGATTTGGCAAAACTCGATCAGTAAAGGTAAGGTCGCGCTATGGATTTTTCATTCAGCGAAGATCAGGAGACCCTGCGCGCCCACATCAAGGAACTGCTCGATGACGTGTGTAGTCCCGAATACGCCGAGCGCTGCGACAACGATGCGACTCCACCGCGCGAAGCCTATCAGGCACTCGCGAAACACGGCTGGTTCGGGCTGATACTCCCGGTCGAGTACGGTGGAACCGGCGGCTCGGCAATCGATCTCGCGATTCTGCTCGAAGAAGCAGGCCGGCATTTCGAAGAGCTCGCGATGTGGCTGTTTCGCACGCTGACGTACGGCGGGTACGCAGTGATGAAACACGGAACGCGTGCGCAGCAGGACGCCATGCTTCCCAAAGTCGTACGCGGAGAATTATCGTTCTGCTTTGGCTTGACTGAACCGCAGTCCGGCTCCGACGCCGCGGCGCTGGCGACCCGCGCGCGCTGCGTCGAGGACGGATATGTCATCAACGGGCAGAAGATTTTCACCTCCGGCATGGACATCAGTGATTACTGCCTGCTGGTCACGCGCACCTCAACGCAGGCCAGGCAGCAACAAGGCATCACCAATTTCCTCGTGGACACCAAGCTTCCGGGAATCGAGGTGCGCAAGATCAAGACGCTGGGCCAGCGCGCGATCGGCACGACGCAGGTTTTCTACACTGACGTAAAAGTGCCTGCCTCAGCAGTGCTCGGCGCCGTGGATGAAGGATGGGAAGCGGTCGATTCGTACCTTTGGTATGAGCGCTTGTGTCTTTCCGCGGCGCGCACCGGCGCGGCCACGGCGGCTTTTGATTACGCGCTCGAGTACGCGAAGAACCGCAAGCAGTTCGGACGGCCGATTGGAAAATTCCAGGCGATATCACATAAGCTTGCCGACATGAAAATGATGCTCGACATCTCGCGCACGCTGGTCTATCGATTTGCGTGGCTGATGTCAGAGGGTAAGGCCACGCGTCACGATGCCGCGGTGCTGAAGCTTCATACCGGTGAAACTTACAAAACGGTATCCGATATGGGACTGCAGATCCTCGGCGGTTACGGCTACTGCATGGAATTTCCGATGCAGCGGTTCTTTCGCGATTCGCGGCTGGCCGTCATCGGCGCGGGGACTTCTGAAATTCAGCGCAACATCATCGCGCGCGGCCTCGGGTTGTAGCGGAAAGGTCAAATGCCGCATCCGCTCGAAGGCATAAGAATACTGGAGCTGGGCCAGATCATCGCAGGCACGTACGGCAGCCAGGTGCTTTCCGACATGGGCGCCGAGGTGATCAAAGTGGAAGCTCCCGAAGGCGATCTGGGCCGCAATCCGTCGGTGGCTCCCTATCGCGGCGTGAGCGGACTTTTTCTGACGCTGAATCGCAACAAGCAGAGCATCGTCATCAATCTCAAAATCGAGGCTGGGCGCAGCGTCTTTTACGATCTCGTGAAAGTGTCTGACGTCGTGATCGACAATTTCCGGCCGGGTGTGCTCGAGCGGCTGCATATCGACTATCCGACATTGAGTCGTATCAATTCGCGCATCATTCAGTGCTCGGTCACCGGTTTCGGCAATGAAGGCGCTTATAAGGATTATCCTGCGCTCGACATCATCATCCAGGCGATCAGCGGCTACATGGCGATTACCGGCGAGCCGGGGCGTCCCCCGGCGCGGGTGGGCATTCCGCTTGCCGACATGAGCGGCGGCATCTTTTCGTGCAAGGCGATACTGGCCGCGCTGTTCGACCGCGAGCGCAGCGGCAAAGGATGCCGGGTGGAGCTATCGATGTTTGACGCGATGCTGAATCTGCTCGGTTACATGGGGACCATGTGGCTCACCAACGGCGAGCTGCCGCAGCCGCCCGGCTCCGCGCATGACTACACGGTGCCGTGGCAGGCGTTCGCAGCGCAGGATGGCTATGTCGTCATTGCGACGCGGCAGGAAGTGTTCTGGCAGAAGCTATGTGCAGTTCTCGAAGAGCCGCAGTTGGCTGACGACCCGCGATTTGCAACCAATGCGCTGCGCGTGGAAAACAGAGCGGGTCTGATCCCGCAACTCGATCGCATCTTCCGTTCCCGCACCGTGGCGGAGTGGCTCAAGCGCCTGCGTGCCGCCGAAGTTCCCGCCGCGCCGGTCAACAATCTGGACGGGGCTTTTGCCGAGCCGCCGGTTGCGGAGCGCGAAATGATCGTCGAGTACGATCATCCCGATGTCGGCAAGGTGCGTATGCCCGGCAATCCGATCAAGATATCGGGCGTATCGAAAACCATTTCCAGGCCGGCGCCGCGGCTCGGCGAGCACACCGACACGGTTTTGAGCCGTCTGCTGAGCCTTACCGCCGATCAGATTGCGGGGTTGCGTCGACAGGGAGCAGTCAGATAAAACAACGCGGGGAGGCTATGCGATGACCGGCATGTATTGGGAAGAGTGGGCAATCGGCGCGGAATACGAGAGTCCCGGGCGCACCGTCACCGAAACCGACATCGTGATGTTTGCGGGATTGTCGGGCGACTACAATCCGTTGCACGTCAACGAAGAATTTTGCAAACAGACGCAATTCGGAGGGCGCATCGCGCACGGTCCTCTTGTTTACGCGATTGCGGCGGGTTTGCTGTTCCAACTTCACCTTTACGACGACACACTGATCGCATTTCTGGGGTTCGACAGCCTGAAGTTCACGAAGCCGGTCAAGCCGGGCGACACAATCCACGCGCGAATCAAAGTGCTCGAGAAGCGCGAGACATCCGATGCGAAGCGAGGCGTGATGAAGCGCCAGTTGCAGGTGCTGAATCAGCGCGACGAAGTAGTACAGGAGGGCATCCAGGCATTCCTGCTCAAGCGCAAGCCCGCCTAGTTTTCTCCGCGGCATCGCCGCGTTCCAGGCGATCCGCATGATCACGCGCGCGAGGTTTCAAAAACTGACGCTGGGTCCGCGCCAAGTTGCGGGTCGGTAGCGTGCGCGCGCGAGTGCCTCGTTCGCCTCGCACCAGCCCTCGCACGCGTTGCGTCCGGGTCGGCGTCGCCACGCATTCAGCAATCCCTTGCACTTTGCGTAGAAGTGAAAGAACCGCAGCACATTTTGTCGCTGTGCAGAGTTCAAAGGCTGGTCGCTGCAGACAAGTTTGTCGTCGCTCATCCCGCGGTCGGTCAGAGTTACGGCTCCCCAAGCCTTAACGAGCTTGCGCGCGCCGAAGGGTAGACGCGGCCCCAGGATCAATGCATCGAGCAGATCGCCTTCAAGGCCCAAATAGTTAGGCACCGAACCGTAGTTAAACGGGCACGGCAGCGGGGAAATGAAGTCTATATGACCGGTGGACCCGCGCTTGATAAAACTGCCGCGCGGAACCTCAACCACGACTTCGACTAGCTGCAGGCCCAAGGCCGGGTTCCACGCATAGGGCCGGCCGTCGTCGGGTGGGTTCATTTCGCCAGTCTACACTGCAGTCACGAACGGCGTGATCCGAGGCGCACAGTCCGCCCGACGACACGCGCTTGCTCTTCAGGCATAAAGCATGCATGTGTGTCGACGTAATTGACCATTCCTATCGATGTGCGTGCGGCACAATGAAATCAAATTGGGGTAAACTTCTTGATCGGGGCGAAGACCGGGACTTGCTTATGGACATGTCGAGCAACGCAACATCCGAACACTTTCTGGTGCAGATCGAGCGCTTGATCGACTGGGCTCCGCTGGCCCCGTTGATGCATGCGATCAGCACCCGCGTACATGCCGATGTTCCGCTGGCGGCATTGAAAATGTCCTTGATTGCGCGCTGGTACGGCATGAGCGAGGCCGCGCTTCTTGAAGCGTGCCATGACCGCATATCGTTCCGCCGTTTTCTCGGTCTGCCCGCCACCGATTCTCATGATGACGTCCGGCTGGCCGAGGCATTCCGGCGCAATATCACTCAAGCGTCGTTGGAAGCGCAGCAGCTGATCCTCGCGGTCGAAGCGCAGCTGCTGGCGAAGGGTTTCAGCATCAAGTCGGGGGCTTGGGCCGAAGCGGCGGTCGTGCCCGTGATGTCTTCCGAAGCGGTACCTCAAAACAACGGTTCAGACGAAACCGCGTTATTTCAGCCCGGCGAGATGGCGAAGTTGCTGGGGCAGGACGAGAGCTTGGTTGCGCGCGGCGGCGTGCAGGTCGCCAAGGAACCGCTGCAAAATACCGTAAGCGCTGTGCTTGAGCCGCCCGCCCAACTTGACGACACGCCGGTGCAGTGCACGGTCGAGTGGCCGTGGAACGCAACCACCGAACTGAAGGATAGCCTCAACATCGGGCGCGAAATCGGGTTCTGCCCCGTCGCAGACGAAATACAGCCGTACCGGCATGTATCGCGCCGGCATGCCGAGCTGCGCATCTGTAGCGAGGGCGTCTGGGTGTGCGATTTGCGCTCCCGCAACCGCACGTTCGTCAACGACGACGAAGTACCGACGGGTCAAGCGTACCTGGCCGACACCGACTCACGCGTTCGCTTCGGACCGAATTTCGTGATCCTGCTTAAGCTTAAGCATTAGCCTGCTAAGCTGCTTGCCGGCGCGCGCTAACCCCAGGCCGGACCGTCCCAGCTCTTATCGAAGACGAAGGCACGAGGTGGTGCCTTGGAAGATTGATGCTACCGCGGTACTTGCACGCGAACGGTTGATGAAGGACCTGTTATAAGTCGGCGCTGCGCAATTGCGCCGGGACAAATTGCGTGTCGAGATTAGCAGCGTACGTCGAACGCGAGCTCTGGCGCACGAAATAGCCCGCTCGGAAGCCCACGGCATAATCGTCGATTCCGACCATCGCATACATCGAAGGAACTTCCTCACCCCGGCGACAAGCTTCGCCCGCGACATAGCCTTGCGCGCGAGCGGCCGACCATCCGTGTCTCTCCGCGAGTATTTTTGACTTTTCTTCGGTTAGCGATTTCATAACGCCTTTCTTTTGTGTCAAC
>DASYSI010000332.1:0-1950 GCA_036003485.1 Burkholderiales bacterium
ACTAGCGACACGACTTCGGCAGTGAAACGCGGTGAAGCTTGTCAACGTTTCTCCAGAGCGCCGAGCGTTTCCAGTACGAGCGAATACTCGAGACCTTCATCCATCAATTTCTTCAGCGGGTGGGTGAGGACCATGCGGGTATAGCGCAACAGAAATTCGGGCTTCTTTGCGAGCTGCCGGGCGAGCGCCCACGCGCGCGGCAGCAGTTCATGCCGCGGCAGCAGCTCGGCGACAAGCCCCATGTCTTTCGCGTCTCTGGCCGACAGCACCTGCCCGGTCAGCATCAGATACCGTGCGCGGTTCAATCCCAGCAGCATCGTATACACGATATTGATGCCGTCGCCTGGAACGATATTGCCGAGATGGAAATGCGCGGTATCCTCGAAGCTCGCATCGTCGGCGGCGATCACGATGTCGCACATCAGGGCGAGCTCGGCATGGCGCTTGGCCGGACCGTTCACCACACCGATCATCGGGACCTCGATTTCGAGCAGGGAACTCATCAGGCGCCTCGCATTCCAGTGTATCGAATGCATTCCCGCAGGCGTGAGTTCGGCGCCATGGAAAAATTGCGTCGCGTCGGGATCGAGCCGGGGGCCGCTGAACTCATTTCCGGTACCGGTCAGAATAATGATCCGATTTTCGCGATCCGCTCCGACGTCGCCGAAAGCGCGTCCGAGCTCCGCCTGCGCCTCGAGATTCCATTGCAGCGGACCGTCATCGGTGTGCAGCGACATCTCGAGTACGCCGTCATGGCGCTTCAGGCGGATGAATTGATAGCTGCGCGAGTACTCATCGAACTTCGACATCGATTCCTCCGAGTGGTGACCAATCTTGCATTGATTTCCGCGAGCCGGTTATGCCGGCGCGTGGAGCGGCGGCCCAGTTTAGTGTTGCGCGCGGCTCAGCATCGGCCGCAGCTGTATCCAGATCGTGTCGAGCATGCGCGACTGCACTGACGCGTTGGGATGTATGCCGTCGGACTGAAACGCGCCGGAGTCAGCCGCGAATCCTTCGAGCAGGAATGGCACCAGCGACACGCGCAAAGATTCTGCGAGTGAACTGTAGGCCGATCGGAACTTTTCCGTATAGGCGCTGCCGTAATTGGGCGGCAATTGCATTCCGACCAGCAGCACTTTGGCGCCGCGCTTGCGGCACTCGGTAATCATGGCGGCGAGATTGGCGCGTATGGTTTCAACGTTCGCGCCGCGCAGTCCGTCATTGGCGCCCAATTCGAGGATGACGATATCGGGCTTGGATTGCGCGAGAGCGCGGCCGATACGGTTTTTGCCGCCGACCGTCGTGTCGCCGGTCAGACTGGCATTGATCACCTTATAATCATATTTTTCGCTCGTCAGGCGCCGTTGCAGCAAATCGACCCACCCCGTTCCCTGCCGCAGTCCGTAACCCGCGGAAATGCTGTCGCCAAACACCATGATGGTTGCGGCTGCTTGCGTGACACCCGCGGTGCTCCACAACAGAAGAAAAAGGAAAATTCGCAGCATGACTGAGATTTTGGCCACGCCCATTGTGAGGGCAATCGGTCTGACCAAGCAAGTCGATACCGGCGGCACTCAGCTTATTATCTTAAGCGACGTCAGCTTCGAGGTTGCAAGCGGCGAAGCGGTGGCGATACTCGGCGTCTCGGGCTCAGGTAAATCGACTCTGCTGGGGCTGCTGGCCGGTCTTGACACTCCGAGCGCCGGCGGCGTGAGCATCGACGGCGCGGATCTGTTCGCGCTCGACGAGGATGGCCGCGCCGCGCTGCGCGCGCGGCTGGTCGGTTTTATATTTCAATCGTTCCAGTTGCTGCCCGCGTTCACGGCGCTCGAAAACGTAATGCTGCCGCTCGAGCTGGCGGGTATTGCTGACGCGCGTACCAAAGCGCATGCGATGCTCGAGCGCGTCGGTTTGGCTGCGCGCGTCGGGCATTATCCCAAACAGTTGTCG
>DASYSI010000333.1:0-7838 GCA_036003485.1 Burkholderiales bacterium
TCGCGCCTTACGACAGCTTTGGCAACGGTGCGGCGATGTGTGTGTCACCTGCCGGTTTTCTGGCGTCGTCGCTCGACGATGCGCTCGGCATGGCGCGGCGCGTGACCGAGGTGACGCACAACCATCCCGAGGGGCTCAAGGGCGCGACTGCAACCGCGCATGCCATCTTCCTTGCGCGGCACGGCGACGAACGCCGGCGAGATCCGCGCGGCGATCGAGTCCGCCTACGGCTATGACCTTTTGATGACGGTTGATCAGATCAGGCCCGGCTACCGCTTCAACGAAACGTGTCAGGAAACTGTGCCGCAGGCACTCCTGTGTGCGCTCGAAGCCACCGGTTTCGAGGACGCGATCCGCAATGCCATTTCGATTGGCGGGGACTCGGACACCGTCGCGGCGATTGCCGGGCCTGTCGCGGAGGCGAGGTTCGGCATTCCCAACGACATCGCCACGGCGGCGCTTTCGCGTCTGCCGGCCGAGATGCGTGTCGTGTTGGAGAAGCTTTACGCGAAGGCTGGCGCTACTTTGCCGGGTGCCTGAGATTTGAGTAATGGGCCTGAGAATGCCCATCACGCCCGGGCGCGCTGTTGTTACGCTGCGGCGGTGCGCTCGCGAACGTGCGGGATATCGCGATTGCGAGCCGCACGAATTTGCTTCGCGGTCAGCGTTTCGACCGTCAGGGTATTGCCGTCGAGGGTCATGAATTCGACTTCGTAGGCTTCCCCGCTGCGATGCACATGAACGACCACGCCCACATCGCCAGCTTCCAGACCCGCCACCGGCAATGGTTCGGTCAATACCACGGACGAATGTTCTTCGGTCATGTTCGCTCCTAAACGGGATGCGCAGTAATCAAACGTGGCGCTTCAGTCCCGACTTCCAGAATCCAGACCGTCCGCACTTTCGGACGGGGCTGCCGATTGTCCGGGCTTTCGATGGTGCCGTCCACATTGTGATGCTTGCCATAATCCGCACGGTGGGTTACGGCGCACACTACGCGCCTAACCCACCCTACGAACCACGGTGTAGCGTCAAAGAAAATGACGTAGGAACCGACTCATGCTTGGCACGGTAATCGGGATTCCGCTCGACCTGCTTGACCGCGTGCTCTCGGCGCCGGAACAAAAAGTGCCCGAAGTGGAAGGCGTAGTATGCTACCAATCAAAGGTAGTTATGGACGGCAAGGACTATCTACTGCGAGCGATGGTCAACGAAGCAACCGACCCGCCCGTTGTTGTAACGGTGTACCGCACCAGCAAGATTGACAAATACTGGAGTAAGCCATGAAGGTAACCTATGACCCCGAAGTGGATGTGCTTCGCATCCTGTTCCGCGACGCGCCGATCGATGAGAGCGACGAGGACAAGCCTGGAATCATTCTTGACTACGACAAAGATGGCAACATCGTCGGTCTGGAAGTGCTAAACGCCTCCAAACGGATGGAGAACCCGCGGAGCGTCGAATACGCCGTGGCAAGCTGATTGCCGAATCATTCGGAGCGGAGTCAATTTCGTTCCACTTCGCCTTGAACAACACATCTCCATTCCAAATCACGCTTCGCTTCGAATCGGCACTCTTTCTGCAATCCTCGCGGATGTTGCTGCGCATTTCGAGATCGACCGTGACGAGCTCTTGAAACGCCTATTTCGAACTTAGCTGCGCGCCCGTTCACGGCCCGCGCCAGAGTCACGGGTCGCTGACATGAAACTCCCCTCTCTAAATACGCAAATCCTGATCGGCGCGGTTGCCGGCATCGCGCTGGGCGTGGGCCTGGCCGGGCTGGGCCAGGAATCCGCGGTGACAAAAAACACGCTGTATGCCGCGGGGCTCGTCGGCACGCTGTTCGTCGATCTCCTGAATATGATTCTGATCCCGCTGGTGTTCGCGTCGATTTCGGTGGGAATCGCGAATCTGCGCGCGCACCGCCAGATCCACCGCGTGTGGGTGGCGACGCTCGGTTTCTTCGTGCTGTCGATGACGATCGCGATCATTCTGGGGTTGTCCGCTGCCAATATCTTTCGTCCGGGTGAAGGCATGCACCTTTCGATGTTCGCGGATGCGACGCGCGCGTTCGAAGCGAAGCAGTTGCCGCTGCCCGAGTTTTTCGCGCAATTCGTGCACGGGTTGTTCCAGAACCCGGTCAGCGCGCTCGCGCAGGGCAACGTGCTGTCGGTGGTGATGTTCGCGCTGATACTGGGGATCGCGCTGGTTGTGGGCGGAGACCGCTACAAGAACCTGATCCAGCTCTTGCAGGAGCTGCTCGAAGTGACGCTCCTGATCGTCGGCTGGATCATGCGGCTCGCGCCGCTCGGCATCATGGCGCTGCTTCTGAACCTGGCCGCGACGCAGGATTCGGCGGTGCTGGGAACGCTCGCCAAGTTCGTCGCCGTGGTGATCGGCACCACGCTCGTGCACGGCATGGTGGCGCTGCCGCTGATTCTGTATCTCGTCACCGGCGTAACGCCGCTGCATTTCTGGCGCGGCGCGCGTGAGGCGCTGGTGACGGCGTTCGCCACGAGCTCCAGTTCCGCCACGTTGCCGGTGACGCTGCGTTGTGTCGAGCAGCACCTGCACGTCAAACGCGACATCGCCGGATTCGTCGTGCCGCTGGGCGCGACCGTCAACATGGACGGCACCGCGCTCTACGAAGCGCTGGCCGCGCTATTCGTCGCCAACCTCGTGGGTATCGATCTTAATTTCACGCAGCAGCTGATCGTGTTTTTTACCGCCATGATCGGCGCGATCGGCGCGCCGGGCATCCCGAGCGCCGGCATGGTGACGATGATCGTGGTGCTGCAATCGGTCGGCCTGCCGGTCGAGGCGATCGCCATCCTGCTTCCGATCGACCGTCTGCTCGATGCCTTCCGCACCGCCGTCAACGTCGAAGACGACATGATCGCGAGCATGGTGGTGCAGAAGTTGACCGGAGCTTGAGACGCAAGCACCAGGGAGAGACGCTGGGCGCGAGACGAGAGGCGACATCAATGTTTCGATTTCCTTCAACACGGCGCGGTGATTCGTTTTGTTCCTGATTGGTTTGATTTCCCCTTATTGCTCCTTTGGAGACCCTTAAATCGTTTGCGCGTCAATCCTATCGTATTGTGGTATGTCATTGGAATACACCATCGGGTTGGCGCATAAGACGCAGCGACCCTTCGTTTTGCATTACGCTGGCAGAAATGTGGCGCGTCCTACGACGCCAAACTCCCGGCAATGCATATATTTGGTAGAGTAAGCGTACACGGTAGCTCGAGACACGGCCGGAAGGCCGGGAAAAAGCATAATGGATCCCTCTCGTTACGACAATACTAAAGCGCTACGCCCCGAGCGCTTGCGGATGAAACGAAAGATCAAGCTGGCCCTGAAATGGCTATTGGCCGGCATTTTTGTGGCCACCGGTGGTTATCACTTTGGGCGTCTGGCCTTCGACCGCGAGTTCGATCTGTGGCTATTGCCATGGCCCTACGCGGTGCTATATCTGAGCGGCGGGCTTGAATTGATGCTGGGAATTATGCTTTTCTTCCGCACGATGCAGGTTATCGCGGCGTGGACCCTCATCGTGCTCTTGATTTCGACCGCTCCCGCGCACATTTATTTCGTCCTCGATGCCGACAGGGATTTCGAACTCGAAACCATGATCGTGTGGGGGCGCCTTGTATTTCACTTTGTGCTCATAGCGTGGACTTTTTGGTACACGCGCTCGACTCGTAGGATTCCCGCGGTCGCTGCAAATCCTCCGGTCACAGCCAAGGCATCTACGGCCGCGGCAGTAGAGCCCGCAGTGGCGGATACAGCGAGCGCGCAAGAAAAAGAGCGCAGGAGCAAAGAGCGCAGAAATAAAGACCGCAGAAACCGTTCCTGACCTTGCATCCTCACCCCAACCCTCTCCCCACTATCGCGGGGCGAGGGAGTGTTCGCGTGCCCGCCGCGTGCACTTGCGCGGAATAGAGATGGCGCACGGTCTCGATGGTGTCGGCTTCGTGCGGGCGCTTGTCGGGGCGGTAGCTTTTGACGCGCGCAAAGCGCAGCGCGAGGCCGCCTGCATAGCGCGGGCTCGCCTGTATTTCGTTAAACGCGATCTCGACCACGATTTCGGGCCGCAGGTAAACCGTTCCTGCATCGCGGCTTACTTCGAGCCGCTGGAACTCGTGCGTCTGCCATGCGAGCATGGTGTCGGTCAGGCCCTTGAATGTCTTGCCGAGCATGACGTAGCCTTCACCATCTGCATCGCGCGCGCCCAGATGCAGGTTGGAGAGCCAGCCGCTGCGGCGTCCGTGGCCCCATTCCGCGGCGAGCACCACGAGATCGAGCGTGTGCGCGCGCTTGACTTTGATCCAGCCCGCGCCGCGGCGTCCCGCCGCGTAGGGCGCTTCGAGTGATTTTGCCATCACGCCCTCGTGCCCGTGCGCGAGCGCCTGCTCCAAAAACCGCGCCGCTTCTGCGGCGTCTGCGGTGACCGTGCGCGGAATGATGAGCGCGGGCGCGAGCGCGTCTTCGAGCGCGCGGAAGCGCTCGCGCGCGGGATGGTCGGCCAGCACTTCATCGTCGCGCAGCAGGCAATCGAAAAAGAATACCGACAGCGGAAGCTCGCGCCGCATCGCGTCGACCTCGAGCTTGCGGCCGAAGCGGCGCATCGTCAGTTGAAAGGAATGCGGCGTGCCATCGGGCCGCAGCGCGATCGCTTCGCCGTCGAGTATCAGCGCCTGCCGCGGCGAGGCGCGCACCGCATCGACGATTTCCGGCACGCGCTGCGTGACATCGTTGAGATTGCGCGTATAGACGCGCACCTCGTTTCCCGCTTTATGGACCTGGACGCGCGCGCCGTCGAGCTTCCATTCAAAGGCGGCCGTACCGAGCGTGCGCAAAGCGGCTTCGATATCGGGCGCTGATTGCGACAGCATCGGAAGGACCGGCTGCATCAGGCGTATCGAAAAGCGCGTAAGTCCGGCGCTGCCTTCGGTCAGCGCAGCGTGCGCGACTTCACCCAGCCCGCCCGCGGACATCGCCGCCTTGCGCACGTCGGCGAGCGCAATACCTGCGGCGAGCGCAATGGCTTCGAGCACGAGCGCGCCCAATGCGCCCTGTCGCAATTCGCCGACGATGAGGCGGATCAGAAAATCGCGCTCCTCGCGCGTGGCGCGCGCGAACAGTGCGGTGAGCCGCCGCGTTCGTTTCTCGATTGCGCCCGCGCCCTTGATCGATGCGAGCTCCGCAAATGCGGCGTCGACTTCGTGCAGATCGAGCGACGGCGTCTGCGCCGCCACGCCCGCGCCGGCTGAATGCAGCGCCGCATAGCTCACGCCCAGCTTGCCCTGCCGGGTTTCGCCGCTCAGAAATGCAATCGCAATCGGGATTTCGTCGTGCGCGAGCGCGCGCAGGCAGTCCGCAATCTCACGGACTTTTGCCAGGCGGCTCGAAGTCTGCGACACGCGCAGGGAAACGTCGGCTAACACTGCGAGTAATGTCATAGTGGTGAAGGCTTGTGAAGTATCCCCTTGCCCAAATTGACATCGTCGTACAGTAAACGTTCGCCACCTGTCCTAAAGCGTTCATCGTATAGCGATGACGCCGTCTGCACTTGACAACGCATTTTTCATTGATCTACACTAAACCTTATGGTTAAGTATTCAGATGCCGACCTCGATGCGATATTTGCGGCGCTGTCCGACTCGACACGTCGCGAAGTGCTCGAATCACTCGGCGGCGGCAGTCTGCCGGTAATGGAGCTTGCGCAGCCGCATCGGATGTCGCTGCCCGGATTTATGAAGCACCTGCGCGTGCTCGAAGACGCGGGACTGATCGGACGCACGAAAGACGGACGCGTCGTGCGCTGCACGCTTTCGCCCGAACCGATGCACGAAGCCGCTTTGTGGCTGTCACGCTATCAAAAATTCTGGAGCGGGCGGCTCGACGCGCTTGGCCGCTATCTTTATCAACAGGAGGAGTTGAAATCATGGCAAACCGAACCGTCAACGGGCGCCCGCCGCTCGCGCTCGCAAGCAGTTCCTAAGCCGCGCCGGAAAAAATCTGGTGCGCGCGGACCCGCCCGCAAGCGCTGACTCAAAAGTTCAGGTCTGACGCCGGAGGAACGCGGCGCCGACTGGATGCATCATTTCTCTTTCACGTATCCGAATTGCCTTTATTTCTTGGCATCGGCATCCGAACCGGGCGCGTTCTTGTCTGCCGGGGTCTCATCTTCAGGGTCGGCTTTGTAGTCGCCTATGATTCCTTTGACGGGGCAGACGGTAAACACCGGGCATTTCCTGCAGCCTATGGCAATTGCAACGGGACATAAAATCATGTGGCCTCCTTCGGCTGTGCGAAACAGTTTTCCGTGCTCAGAGAACTCGCTGCTTGTCCTGCGTTGCAACGTCCGTGCGTTTGCGTCCATGCAGCATCGCCGCCACGAGATTTTCGCCGTGGCGGTAAGACGCCAGCGCCACGCCGCCAACGTGCAAAGCGACGAGCACGAGCAGGGCGTTGGAAAGTACTGCGTGCAGTTTCCCGACCCATTCCACGCCCCAATAGGCATCGGTGGTATAAAGCCAGCCGCTTACTCCGACCAGAATAATGCTGACGAGCAGGAAAACGATCATCCACCCGCCGAGCGGGTTGTGACCGATGTAGCGTGGCTCGCTGCCCGCCAGCACGCATTTGCCGTAAATTAGCGTCGCTGCAGGTGAGCGTACGAACTGCGCGAAACGCGCATAGTGTGGCCCGACGCATCCCCATCCGATGCGCACTGCGACGATGACGAGTGCAGCGTAGCCTAAGCGTTCGTGCCATCCGCCGCCGCCCTCCTTGGTGATCCACGCGAGCGCCACACTTGCGACAAGTGCCCAGTGGCCGATGCGGACCAGAGGGTCCCACACCTTGACCTGAGTTTGCGCAGCAGACTGCACGATGCTTATTTACGTGGCTTGGTGGGTACCGGCGCGAGTGTTTGCGGATGGAAGTACGCCTCGATGCGCTCGCCCTTCTCGTTCACCACATAGGCTTCGTAGCAGCCGCCGTCGACTTTGATCCGACGCACGGTCAAGCCTTTGTCGGTCAGCATTTTCGTCAGTTTTTCCTGCGATTGCCAGGTTTCAGGCGATCCGGAGTCGCATGTCGCAAGGCCGGTGGCGTGTCCAATCGTCGACGCGAGCAGGCCCGCGGCGGCACAGAGCATCGGTACGGTGGATTTCATCGGGTGTTTTCCTTTCATGGAAGTCATGTCAAAAATCCCCTCTCCACTTTTTCGGGGCAGAGGGTTAGGGTGAGGGGGCAACGATGTACGCCGCCGAACTGGCTGCCCCTCACCCCGGCCTTCTCCCCGTTAACACGGGGCGAGGGAATGTTATTGAGACCGCTTCTAGTCATTTTCTGGTTTTCAGTTTATCGAGACGTTTTTTTTCTGCGGCCTTCAGGCGCGTGAGCATGGCAGCGTCCGGGTCTTTCCACTTGGCTCCGGCAGCGCGTCCCATATGAGCAACGGCGCGCGCGAACTCTTCGAGTCCAAGATCCGCCTTGCCGCCCTTGGGCGGCATGCCGCGCTCGCCGAACCATCCATCAATGGTGATCATGGATTGCCCCTCTTTGATCAGCGGAGTCCACGCTTTCTTGTCGCCTAACTTCGGCGCTTTCGCGACTCCGGCGTCATGACATGAGGAGCACACTTCCTTATAAACCTGCTCGCCGGAGTTGACGGTTTGCGCCCAACCGGTTTGCATGCTGCCGAGCGCGAGCAGAGCGGCGAAGACCAGGACATAAAGGGGATCGCGCGAGCGGCTGACGTGAGGCTTGAGCATGAATTAGTCTCGTTGTATGCAAGCCAAGTGGCCAGTATTCTGCGCCGG
>DASYSI010000334.1:0-2727 GCA_036003485.1 Burkholderiales bacterium
GAGTACCGCGCGGGAAGCTTCCCGTTCATGGCGAATGGCCGCGCACGCGCGCTGGGCGATACCACCGGCATGGTGAAGATGCTTGCCGATGCCTCGACCGACCGCATTCTCGGCGTGCACATCATCGGACCGATGGCTTCCGAGCTCATCGCGGAAGCAGTGGTTGCGATGGAGTTCGGCGCCGCGTCGGAGGACATCGGGCTCATCTGCCATGCGCATCCAACGCTGTCGGAGGCGATGAAGGAAGCGGCACTCGCGATCGACAAGCGCACGCTCAATCTGTGAAGCCGCGCGCTGCGCTGCCCAGAACGCTGTTGTGAACGACAAACTGCGCGCGGACCCCGCGAACCGCTACGGGCACTATGCGCTTCCAGCGGATATCTCCGATGTCATCGCCTGGGTGCGGAGGCACGCGCTCGAACACGGGTTTGAACTGGATGCGGCGCAGATTCTGGCGCTGCAGCACTTGCAGCGCTTGTACGAAGATCTGGTCGCGCTCGAAAGGCTTGAAGCTTCACTCATCCGCTTGCTTGCGCGCAGGCAGACGGTGCAGGGAATTTATCTGTGGGGCGGCGTCGGACGCGGCAAAAGTTTCCTGATGGACAGCTTTTTCAACTGCGCGCCGCTCGCGCGCAAGCGGCGCATCCATTTTCATCGTTTCATGCAGGAAATCCATCGGGCGCTCAATCGGCACCAGGGCGAGGAAAATCCGCTCGCGATCATCGCGCGCGAAATCGCAAAGGAAACGCGCCTGATCTGCCTCGACGAATTCCACGTCACCGACATCACCGATGCGATGCTGATGCGGCGGCTGCTGGAAGGACTGTTCGAGCACGGGGTGGTGCTGGTCACGACCTCGAATCTGCATCCGGACGAACTCTATCGCGACGGGCTGCAGCGCGGCCAGTTTGTGCCTGCAATCGAGCTCATCAAGCGCAATCTCGAGATCGTCAACGTCGACGGCGGCACCGATTACCGCCTGCGCGAGCTCGAGCGCGCGGGCGTCTATCATACCGGCGCCGGAAGCGGGGAGCGCCTCGAACAGGCATTCATCGCGATTGCGCGTCACGAGTCCGACGAGGCCCCGGCGCTCGAGATCGAAGGCCGCATCATCAATGCGCGGCGTCACGCGCGGGGCGTCGCCTGGTTTGACTTCAGCGAGTTGTGCGACGGCCCGCGCGGCAAGGCCGATTACATCGAGCTTGCACGCCGCTATCATACGGTGATGATTTCGTGCATCCCGGTGTTCGGCGCGGAAGATGCCGATATCGTGCGGCGCTTTACCTGGCTCGTCGACGAGTTTTACGACCGGCGCGTCAAGCTGATCGCCTCGGCCGCGGCGCAGCCCGCGGACCTCTATCCGTATGTCGAAGGCGGCGACCAGTTTCAGCGCACGATCAGCCGCATGACCGAGATGCAGACGCGCGCTTACTTGAGTGAGCCGCATCTTCCCTAGGAAAGCTATGAAAAAAGGGACTACGCCCCCTTGTATATCCCACACTTCAGAGGAAACTCTGATTAATAAGAACACTTATTCCGAGTTTCCTTAGGAGACTGAGATGCAGAAGTTCAAGGCGTACCGCATATTCGAGGAAAACGGCAAAGGCAGGGGCCGCGTGGTCGAGATGACGCTCGATGAACTCGATCCGGGCGAAGTCGTCATCAAAACTGCGTACTCGAGCGTCAACTTCAAAGATGCGCTCGCCGGGACCGGGACCGCCAAGGTGGTGCGCCGTTATCCATGCGTCGGCGGCATCGACAGCAGCGGCACCGTCGTCACGTCGAGCGACGGGCGTTTCAATGCCGGCGACGAAGTGATATGCACGAGCTATGATCTGGCGATGGCGCACGACGGCGGTTATGCCGCAATGATGCGCGTGCCGGCGGATTGGGTGGTGCCGCTGCCGCACGGTTTAAGCCTGTTCGACGCGATGGCGATCGGCACCGCCGGCTATACCTCCGCGCTCGCGATCCATCTGCTCGAGCACAACGGCATGACGCCCGCAGGCGGCAGCGTGGTTGTGAACGGCGCCACCGGCGGCTGCGCGAGTCTCGCGATCGACATGCTTGCGCAGCTCGGCTACCGCGTGACCGCGGTCACCGGCAAAGCCGGCGAGCACGATTACCTCAAGAAAATCGGCGCCGCCGAAGTGCTCGGCAGGGAAGCATTGCAGCCGAGCTCGCGGCCGCTTGAAAAACCCGTATGGGCGGCGGCGTTCGACTCGGTCGGCGGCGAGCAGCTTGCGGCGTTGACGCGCAGCATGCAGCAGCATGGCGTGATCGCCAGCTTCGGCAACGCGGGCGGCATCGAGCTCAAAACGACAGTACTGCCGTTCATTCTGCGCGGCGTGCGGCTGATCGGCGTCGATTCGGCGTACACGCCGATGCAAACGAGACGCTCCGTGTGGCAGCGCCTGGCTACCGATTTGCGGCCGCGACATCTGCATGACATCGCGCAGACAATCACGCTCAACGATCTCCCGGCAGCCTTCGAAAAAATGCTCAAGCAGCACTCGCGCGGTAGAATTGTCGTTACTATCGGGCAGAGCTAGTGCATGCGCATGTTCGAACGGACGCGCCGCGTCGCGCCGTTCAACGCGCAGCGGAGTCTACACAGCGGAAGTCGAACGCGTCGATTAGAACGCGGAGGGTACTAGCCGGCCACGGGAGGAGACAGATGGAGCGTTACGGGGAATTTCACCGGCGATCGATCGAAGCGCCCGAAGC
>DASYSI010000335.1:0-6628 GCA_036003485.1 Burkholderiales bacterium
TACCCACGACATGATTGCGCGCAATACGGGAGATGATCAGTCGATCTATCTGCAGGTCACGCGCGGCGCCGCCGCGCGCGCCCACGAGTTTCCAAAAGATGTGAAGCCGACCGTATTCATGATGAGCAGTCCGCTCAGTACGCCGCCGCGTGAACAAGTCGAGAATGGCGTATCTTGCATCACCGCAACGGACTTCCGCTGGCTCAAGTGCGACGTCAAATCGATATCACTGCTCGGCAACTGCCTGCTCAAGCAGCTCGCGGTGGACGCCGGCGCAGTCGAGGTCGTCATGTTCCGCGACGGCTACCTGACCGAAGCCTCGGCCAGCAATGTACTCGTAGTGCGCGACGGCATATTGCTGGCGCCGCCGAAGAACCATCTGATACTGCCCGGCATTACTTACGACGTGGTGCTTGAAATCGCGGACGCGAACAAAATTCCGCTCGCGATCCGCGAAATATCTGAGCACGAAGTCAGGAGCGCGCACGAGATATGGATCACTTCGTCGACCAAGGAAGTACTGGCGGTGACTCAGCTCGATCGTAACGCGGTTGGAGACGGCAAGCCAGGCGCGCTGTTCCGCCGCATCCACGCGCTATATCAGGATTTCAAGCAAACGGTGATGCGCCGCGCCGCGTAGAGACGCAGCGCTTGGCTTATGCGAGCAGTCATGCAAGACCCGTCATTGATCGAATACCCGTGCGAATTCCCGATCAAGATCATGGGACACACACAGGCGGGCTTTGCGCAATCGGTGCTCGAAGTGGTCCACCGTCACGCGCCTGACTTCGACGGCGCCACGATGGCGATGAAGCCCAGCAAGCACGGAAAATACCTGAGCATCACTTGTACTGTAAATGCGGCTTCGCGCGAACAGCTGGACGCATTGTACAAGGAGCTGTGCGATCACCCGATGGTCGTGATGGTGCTTTGAAAGCCGTCAGGCGTGAAGCCGTGAGGCGTGAGGCGAAAAACAGCGTCAGCGAAGATACGCGGCACAGCGGTAGCGCTGAGCGGTGCATCTCGCTTACCGCCTCTGACGCATCACCGGTAATCAAGCGCCTGGGCCGCGCTAACTACCTTTCGACCTGGCGCGCGATGCAGGATTTCACGGCCGCGCGCAGCGCTGCCACGCCAGACGAACTGTGGCTGCTGCAGCATCCGCCGGTGTACACGCTCGGCGTCGCCGGCAAGGCCGAGCATCTGCCCCGCCTTGACAATGGCATTCCCGTGGTCCGCACCGACCGCGGCGGGCAGATTACCTATCACGGCCCGGGACAGGTCGTGGTGTACCTGCTGCTCGACCTGCGACGGCGGAAATTGAGCGTGCGTCCGCTCGTTAGAACCATGGAACACGCCGTGATAGACTTGCTCTTCGATTACGGCATTGCGGCCAGCGGCCGCATCGACGCGCCCGGGGTCTATGTCGGCAATGCAAAGATCGCTGCGCTCGGGCTGCGCGTCAGGAACGGCTGCTGCTATCACGGGCTCGCGCTCAACGCCGACATGGACTTGAGCCCGTTTTACGCGATCAATCCGTGCGGGTATCCGGGCCTCGAAGTGACTCAGACCCGCGCCCTTGGCATCACCGACTCAATGCAATGTTTAGGCGATAAACTGATTCGATACCTGATTGCGCGGCTGCAAGCGAGCCCGGCGCGAGTTGAACCGACATGAGCACCGCCATCGACAAGCAAAAAGGCGCAGCGAAAACCGCACGTGCATTTGGCAAATCGGCCATCCCGATCGTGCCCGTCGAGCGGCTGAAAAAACCGGACTGGATCCGAGTCAAGGCCGGCGGCGGCGCGCGCTTTCTGCAAATCAAGCAAATCCTGCGGCAGCACCGGCTGCATACGGTATGCGAGGAAGCCGCGTGCCCGAATATCGGCGAGTGCTTTGGCAAAGGAACCGCAACGTTCATGATCCTGGGCGATCTGTGCACGCGGCGCTGCCCGTTCTGTGACGTCGCGCACGGCCGGCCCCAGCCGCCTGATGCCGCTGAGCCCGCCAATCTCGCGCTGACGATCGCCGCGCTCGGGCTGCGCTATGTCGTCATCACCAGTGTCGACCGCGACGATCTGCGCGACGGCGGTGCGCAGCATTTTGCTGCCTGCATCCGCGCGGTACGCGAGCGGGCGCCGACCACCCGCATCGAAGTGCTGGTGCCGGATTTCCGCGGCCGGCTCGAGATTGCGCTCGCTACGCTCGCCGCGTGTCCGCCGGATGTCATGAACCATAACCTGGAAACCGTGCCGCGCCTCTACCAGCAGGCGCGGCCGGGCGCCGATTACCGGAACTCACTCAAGCTGCTCAAGGATTTCAAATTGCGCCTGCCGCATATTCCCACCAAGTCGGGATTGATGCTGGGCCTTGGCGAAACCGACGATGAGATCATCCAGGTCATGCGCGATTTGCGTGCACACGACGTCGACATGCTGACCGTTGGCCAGTATCTGCAGCCGAGCGCACACCATCTGCCGGTGCTACGGTATGCCGAGCCCGCAATCTTCGAGGAATTCGAGCGCCGCGCGACTGAACTCGGATTCGCGCATGCCGCGTGCGGTCCTATGGTGCGCTCGAGCTACCACGCCGATCAGCAAGCGCGCGATGCAGGCGTGATGTAACCGCCGAAACGGAGCACACCTTTCATGCCGCGCTTCTACATCGGTGTCACCGAAAACGAAAAAGAAATCTGGAAGGCCGCGAGCACTGTCGCCGAAGCCAATTTCCTGGTCACCGCCGAGCTTTCGTTTTCGGGACAGGACGCCAAACCCGCCGAGCGTTTTAAGGCGGCGCTGCTCGCGCTCGGCAGAGAGGCGACGCAGCGGCGGCAGATCGCAAAGTATTGCTGGATATTTTTTCTGGAATCGGGGCTGAACGAGGTGTTCCAGACGCTGGTCGATCATCTGGGCGTCGAGCATCACTCGTACACGGCGGTCGACCTGAAGGAAGGCGAAGGCTTGTCCTACGACGCCGAGAAACGCGTCGTATGCGAGATTTACGCGAAAAACTGGTCGGCCTGATGCGCCCGCCATTCCGAACGCGCGCGTAACTGCGCTGCGCCGCTGATTGCGTGGACCGAACGACTCACCGTGCGTTCAGTGCGCTTTTTCCCAGTTTGGTCCAATGCCAACGTCCACCGCCAGCGGCACGGCGAGTTTCGCCACGCCGCACATCAGTTCGTGCAGCCCGGTCTTGACCCGGTCGATTTCCGGATCCGGCACTTCGAGCACTAACTCGTCGTGCACCTGCATAATGAGCTTGGATTTGAGCTTATCGGCCTCGAGCCATCGCTGCACCGCGATCATCGCCAGTTTGATCAGATCGGCCGCCGTGCCCTGCATCGGCGCATTGATCGCGGCACGCTCGGCGCCCTGGCGGCGCATGCCGTTGCCGCTGCGGATCTCGGGCAGCCATAGGCGCCGGCCCAGCACCGTTTCGACATAGCCCTGCGCGCGTGCTTTTTCACGCGTCGCCCGCATGTATTCGGCAACACCCGGGTAGCGCGCGAAATATCGATCCATGTATTGCTGCGCGGCCGAGCGCTCGATGCCGAGCTGGGCGGCAAGTCCGAATGCAGACATGCCGTAGATCAGACCGAAGTTGATCACCTTCGCGTAGCGCCGCTGCTCAGCGGCGACTTGGTCGAGCTCGACGCTGAAAATCTCCGCCGCCGTCGCGCGGTGAATATCCTCTCCTGCTTCAAACGCCTTGAGCAAGCCCGCATCGCGCGAGATATGCGCCATGATTCTGAGTTCGATTTGCGAATAGTCGGCGGAAACGATGTGGCTGCCCGCCGGCGCGATGAATGCTTCGCGAATACGACGGCCCTCGGCGGTGCGCACCGGAATATTCTGCAGATTGGGATCGTTGCTCGAGAGCCGGCCGGTAATCGCCACTGCCTGCGCGTAGTTCGTGTGCACCCGGCCGGTGTCCGGATTGACCATGCGCGGCAGCTTGTCGGTATAGGTCGATTTGAGTTTGGCGATGCCGCGATATTCGAGCAGCAGCTTCGGCAGCGGATAGTCAAGCGCAAGCTGAGCAAGCACGTCCTCGTCGGTCGACGGCGTTCCGCTCGGCGTTTTCTTGATCACCGGCAGCTTCTGCTTTTCGAACAGGATTTCGAGTATCTGCTTCGGTGAATTGAGGTTAAACGGCTGTCCCGCCTGTTGGTGCGCAGCCGCCTCGAGCTGCATCATCTTGATCCCGAGCTCGCGGCTTTGCGCTTCGAGCAGCTTCGAGTCGAGCAGCACACCCTGGCGCTCCATGGTTTGCAGCACCGTCATCACCGGCATCTCGATGTCGCGGTAGATTTCCGTCAACTTGGCGTCGCTTTCGATCTGCGGATGCAGCTTGCGGTGCAGTTGCAGCGCAACGTCGGCGTCTTCAGACGCATAATCCGTGGCGCGCTCGATCGGTACCTGGTCGAAACAGATCTGACCGACTCCCTTGCCGCACACCTCGAAGTACGTGACCGTTTGCACGCCCAGATGGCGCGCGGCGAGGTTGTCCAAGTCGTGCGGTTTATGGCTTTCGAGCACGTACGACTGCAGCAGCGTGTCGTGCGCGATCCCACCGAGCCGGATTCCGTGGTTGGCAAATACGTGTGCATCGTATTTTAGGTTCTGTCCGAGTTTCGCGGCACGCCCGTCTTCCAGCCATGGCTTGAGTTTCGCCAGTGCCGTGTCGATTGCAAGTTGCGGCGGAGCGCCGGCGTAGTTGTGCGCGAGCGGCAGATAGGCCGCGTACCCGGGCTCGACCGAAAATGAAATCCCGACGAGCCGTGCCTGAAATGGATCGAGGCTGGTGGTTTCGGTGTCAACCGAGACGAGCGGGGCAGCAGTGATCTTCTCAAGCCAGTGCTCGAGCTGATTTTCAGTGAGTATCGTTTCGTAGTTGTGTGAGGCGTTAGGCGTTAGGAGTGAGGCGGGAACCCCGCTCGTGTCCGCACCCGGCTGATCGCTGAGCGCCGACTGCGAGCCGCCGTTTTCCTCTAATTCCCGCCGCCAGGACTTGAACTCGAAGCGTTCGAACAGCGCGGCGAGCTTTGCTTTGTCCGCCGGCGCGTGCGCGAGATCTTCGAGCTTAACCGGCAACTCGACGTCGCATTTGATCGTTAACAATGCGCGTCCCTGCGGCAGCCAATCGAGCCGCCGCCTCAGGTTTTCGCCGATTGTCCCGCCGATTTCGCCGGCGCGCACGATCAAATTGTCGAGCGTTTCGTATTGCGCGAGCCATTTCAGCGCGGTTTTGGGACCGACCTTGTCCACTCCCGGCACGTTGTCGATCGCATCGCCGATCAGCGCGAGATAATCGACGATGCGCTCGGGCTTGACGCCGAATTTTTTTTCGACTCCCGCGACATCGAGCGTCTCGTTCGACATGGTGTTGACGAGTATCACGTGCGGATTGACGAGCTGGGTCATGTCCTTGTCACCGGTCGAAATGACGGTGCGCACGCCCTGCAGCGTCGCGTAGCGCGCAAGCGTACCGATCACGTCGTCGGCCTCCACCCCGTCCACGACCAGAAGCGGCCATCCCATCGCGCGGATTATTTCGTGCAGCGGCTCAATCTGCACGGCCAGGTCATCCGGCATCGGCGCACGGTTTGCTTTATATTCGGCATACACTTCATCGCGGAAGGTCTTGCCCTTGGCATCGAAGACGCAGGCGCTGTAATCGGCTGCGAAATCCTTGTGCAGCTTGCGCAGCATGTTCAACACGCCATAGATCGCGCCGGTCGACTCGCCTCTGCGGTTGCGCAGATCCGGCATCGCATGAAATGCGCGGTACAGATATGACGAGGCGTCGACCAATAGCAGCGTTTTTGTCATTCCGAGTTACCTGGCGGAAAATTGAAAGTGATCCATTCGGATGTGCTGTCGCGACGCATTCCTGACAGAAGATCGTCGGTGCGCGCGGCGGGCGGATAACGACATTATGTCACGCTTTAAAAATTCCACCGAAAAGCCGATAATGGAAACCTTAAGGCTCAAGGAATGATATGCGTACCGTGCTTGCCACATTGCTATTGAGCATCGCGCTGCCCGCCGCAGCGGCGGGAGTGCCCGGAAATCTGCAACCGATCCCCGACCCGCCGCCGCCACCGCCAGGATTCGAGCTCGATCCCGCGCTTGAACCCCAGGTAACGATCATCAAGCGCGGCACTGACACCGTCGAGGAGTACCGCGTGGCGGGCAAGCTCTACATGCTCAAAGTCACCCCAGCCCATGGCGCGCCGTACTACCTGATCGATGAAAAAGGCGACGGCAAAATGACGCGGCAGGACAGTCTCGACAGCGGTGTGCGTCCGCCGATGTGGGTCATTCATTCCTGGTGATGCGGCACTCAGCGGTCAGCCGTCAGCTATCAGCTCGATTCGTAAACCAGGCAAAGGCTGTAATCGCGGTTGAGGCTGAATGCTGCCAGCTGAATGCTGACAGCTAGACCATGTCCGTCTTCACCCCTGTTACGCCCGAGCAGATGGCGGCGTGGATCAAGCATTATTCGATAGGCGCCGTGACGCATCTCGAGGGCATCGCAGCCGGGATCGAAAACACCAATTATTTTGTGACTACCACGCAGGGCCGCTACGTGCTCACGCTCTTCGAAAAGCTGCGCGCCAGCG
>DASYSI010000336.1:0-5537 GCA_036003485.1 Burkholderiales bacterium
GAGGAAGCGGCATTGCTTGACGCGTGGCGGCTTGATGCGTGGCTCGAGCTGTTGACCGCTGACGCGGTCTATCGCGTTCCCTCCAACGACCGGCCCACCGCCGATCCCAAGGACACGCTGTTCATCATCGCCGACGACATCAATCGCATCCGCGCGCGCGTCACGCGGTTGCAGGACAAGAATGCTCACGCCGAGTATCCGCCGTCACGCACGCGGCGCGTGATAGCCAACGTGCGCATCGTCGCGCGCAACGGAGCGACGCTGGACGTGGAAGCGAACTTCGTCGTGCACCGCTTCCGGCGCGACGAGCGCATCCGCGAGTACGTCGGACACTACCGCTATGAGCTGCGCAGCGAAGACGGCCGGCTGAAAATCGCACGGCGGGAAGCGATCATCGACGCCATGGAGCTCGGCTCGCTCGGCGCGGTGAGTTTCATCCTCTGAACCGACAAAGCAAGCGGTTATTTCGCCAGCGCTCTGCGCTTCCACGCTTCCCACGCCCGGCTCGCGCCGTAGCCTTCGCGTGCTTCGATCAGGCGTGCCTCCTCGGGATCGAGGTAGGTGACAGGTCCGCCGAGCGCGATGGCCTGCTGCTGCAGCGTCGCGTTCAGCGTCAGGAAGATGCTGCGCGTGACGAGCCGCGGCAGCGAGGGGCCCACCACCGTCGTACCGTGTCCTCGCATCAGCGCGGCCGGCTTGTCCGCTATCGTGCGGGCGAGCGCGCTGCCCTGCGCCGAGTTGCGTATCAGCATGTCGGTCATCCCGAAAGACTCGCGTATCTCGAACACCGGTATGCCCAGTGCGATGAACGCGGCACGGTGATATAGGGGTCTCAACGGCACAGTGGTCACTCCGAACGGAATCAGCGGCGGTGCGTGGTTGTGGACGATCGCCATCACGTCCGGCCGCACCTTGTAGATTTCGCCATGAATGAAGCGCTCGGTATACAGATTGCGTCCCCTGGCATTGACAGGATCGCTGTCGAGATCGAACTCGATAATGTCTTTGGCAGTCACCAGCTCCGGCGCGCGCGAGCACGCCAGAAGATAGCGGCTGGGATCGCGGTTATGCCGGACGCTCACGTGTCCCCAGCCGTCGAGCACGCCCTGATCCGCCAGTATGCGGTTGGCGGCCACCAGGTCCTCGATCAATTGTGGGTCGGCGCGGCCGGCTGATGCCGGGGAGGCGGCTGCCGTGGCCGACTTTGACTTTGACATGACCTGATTATTTTTTACGCTTGGCGCGCGCAGCCGGTTTGGTTTGCTTGATTGCCGGCACCGGCAAATCCAGCCTCAGCATTCGCATCGCATTGCCGAAGTAGACCTTGCGCCGGTCGGCGTCTTTCAGTTTCAGCGAATCGATCGCGCGGATGCTCTCGCGTATGAACATCGGTCCGCCCTGCGGATCGAACGGGCAATCGGTGCCGAACAACACGTGGTTCGCGCCGAAGAAATCAAGACCGCAGCGGATTGCCGACGCGGAGCCGTTGACCGCCGTGTCCCCGTAGAACATCTTGAAATAATCGAGCGGTCGTTTTGCCATGCGCTTTAGCAGCGCGCCGTAATCCTCGTCCACGGTGCGGGCGCCCATCTGGGCCATGCCGAGCTCGATCCGCGCGTCGAAGAACGGCGCCATCGCACCGCAATGGTGGGTGATGATTTTCATCGTCGGCAGTTGGTCGAGCATTTCCGAAAACACGATGCGCGCCATACAAGCGCTGGTTTCATAGGGCCAGCCGAACAGCCACCAGATCTCGTACTTTGATTTGTTCTCGGCGGGATAATCGGCAAACTTTGAGGTGCGCACCGGATGGAGCCATATCGGCAGGTCGTATTTTTTTACGCAGCGCTCGAAGATCGGGAAGAACTCGGGATCGTCGAGCGGCCGGCCGTTGACGTTGGTGAAGATCTGGATGCCTTTCGCGCCGAGCTTGCCGATCGCATAGTCCATTTCCGCGATGGACGCGGGCACGTTGTTCAGCGGCAGTGAGGCGACGAACGCCGGAAAATATTCCGGATGCGCCGCGACGATTTCCGCCATGCCTTCGTTGGCGAGACGCGCGAGCGCCGGCGATTCCTCGGGTCCGGCCAGATATTCGATTGCCGGCAATGACAGCGTGAGGATCTGCTGGTAGCCCTTGAAGCGGCGCATCATACTGATGCGCGCGTCGAGATCCCACAGTACCGGAATATGGAGCCAGCGCTTGATCGTGGCCGCGAGCGCAGCATTGGTGTGCGTCAGCGTCTTCATTCGCTCGAAGAACGACTGCGGGAAAATATGGGGAAAGATGTCGAGCTTCAGGTTGGACTGCATTTAGGGCCTTCCATGTACGCTGCGAATAGTGTCAAGCTTGTCCCGGATTCATTATCGTTTTGTTGTATGCACCGCTCACCAGCCGTCTTGCGGTTTCAATATATCGAGCACGGGCTCAATCAAATTGCTCGCGCCAGAAGCCCAGGGCTTCCTGGCCAGCACGGTCGGAAAAGCTGAACAGCACGCATTCGGTGTCGGCACTGAAGCGATAGGAATACCAGGGCGGCACCACGAATACGTCATGCGGCGCAAATGCGTAGTGCTCTTCTCCGATATGGATGCTGCCGCTGCCCTCGGCCACGTTGAATACCGTGCCATCGGTGCTGCGGTAACTCCGGCCGGCAAAACCCCTGGGTAGCCATTGCATGAAGGCGGCCATCGTCGCAAACGGATATCCGCCGTTGGCGGGATTCGCGTAGCGCAGCCTGACGCCGTATGCCGGATGGACGGCTTCGCCGCGCGCGCGATGATCGAGCGCTTCGCGCGTGCGCTCGTAGGGGTATCTCAGCAGCGGCGACGTGAGCCCGTCATGTTTGAAATCGACCGGCAACAGGTTCGCGTCAGAATTTGCCGCCGCATCATTTTCCCGGCGCGAGACAGGATGGCTTTCAGCGGGACTCTCCTCGCGAAATATCGCCCCGAAAAACTGGGCGAATGGCGTGTCCAGCCCGTCCATCCATATGACCGGTTGCGCGCCGGAGTTACCGTGGTCGTGCCAGGCCCAACTGGGCGTGACGACGAAATCGCCGGGCCGCATTGCGGTGCGCTCGCCCGCCACCGTGGTGTACGCGCCATCCCCTTCGACGATGAAGCGCAGCGCGCTTGGAGTGTGGCGATGCGAGCGCGCTATTTCTCCCGGCATAATCACCTGCAGGCCCGCATACAGCGAATTGGTAATGTAGGTTGTGTTGCGCAAGCCGGGATTTTCAAACACCAGCACGCGGCGCTCGGCGGCGCGCGTGGTAATCAAATCGGCGGCTCGCATCAACAGCGGCCGCAGATCGTTATAGCGCCAGATCATCGGCACGCACGGCGAACCGGGCCGCATCGGCGTCGTGCGTTCCCATAACGGCATCAGATTCAGCTCGTTGAGCTCGCGTGAGAAGCGTGCAAGATCGGAGTTCATGACAGCCGCTGACATGGCATTACCCGGAAATCCCATGGTGGCATGAGTCACCGATTTTGACACAGAAAAAGCCGGTCAGCATGACGGTGATGAGAGGCAGTAGCGAGGCAGCGCAGTATTTTGCGGCACGATCATTTCATGGTAGCTTGCGAAGCCGGACAATTGCTTTCCACGGAAAAGTCACGCTGCGACTGGCGTATCAAGCGCCGCCGTCACCGAGAGATCCGATGCCTGACAAAAAAGATTCAAACCCCAAGCGTCCGCACAGCCTCGCCGACCACGCCTACGGCGCGGATTACGATCACAGCCATGACGACGACGGCGCCGATCATGATCACGATCATGATCACTTCGAAAACGACGGCGCACTCGAGGACAATCCGATCTGGATCCAGGATCACGTCACGCTCACCAGCGTAGGGATCGATATTGGTTCAGCGGGGACGCAGGTTATTTTTTCACGCTTGAATCTGCGGCGTCTGGGTGAGGATTTGTCCAGCCGTTATTACGTGGTTTCGCGCGAGACGCTGTTCCAGTCGCCGGTGGCGCTGACGCCGTACCAGAGCGAGGAGCGCATCGACGGCGCGAGTCTCGGCGCCATCATCGATGATGCCTACCATGCGGCGGGGCTGCATCCGGACAATATCGATACCGGCGTCGTGATCCTGACGGGAGAGGCGCTGCGGCGCGAGAACGCGCAGGCGATCGGCGGAATACTCGCGGAACGGGGTGGCGAATTCGTCTGCGCCACGGCGGGGCACCACATGGAGGCAACGCTGGCTGCCTACGGTTCGGGAGCGGCCCGGGTATCGCACGATGAAGGCAAGCGGATACTCAACATCGATATCGGAGGCGGCACTACCAAGCTCGGCCTGCTCGATGAAGGGCGCGTGATCGCAACGGCGGCGGTGCATATCGGTGGTCGTCTGCAGGTTGTCGACGCGAATCAGAAGATCGTGCGCCTCGATCCGGCGGGCAAGCACCATGCCGCGCAAGCCGGGTTTTTCTGGAACCGCGGCGATAGCGCCGACCCTGCCGCCATGGACCGGGTCGCCAACAGCATGGCCGATGCATTGGTTGCTGCGGTCGTTGCGCGTCCGCTACCGCATGCGATCGAGCATCTGTACCTGACCGATCCGATCCGGGATTTCGGCAGGATCGACGGCATCATGTTTTCCGGCGGCGTCGGGGAGTACGTGTATCAGCGCGAGAACCGCGACTTCGGCGACATGGGAAAACGGCTGGGCCACGCCATGCGGCACAGGATTGATTCCGGCGCTCTGCCGTGGCCGCTGCTACCCGCGGGTGAATGTATGCGCGCCACGGCGCTCGGCGCCTCCGAGTACAGCGTCCAGCTGAGCGGCAATACTTCCTATATCTCGAGTCCGGGCGAACTTTTGCCGCGCAGGAACCTGCAGGTGCTGCAGCCGCCGTTCGTCTGCGAAGAGGTCATCGACCCCGAGCAGCTCGCCAGCGTCATCCGCGCCCATTACACCGCATTTGACCGCGTGGAAGGCGAAGGCGAGGCAGCACTCGCGTTTCGCTGGACTGGCGAACCGTCATATGAGCGCATTTCTGCGTTTGCGCGGGGCATCAGCCGCGGACTTGCCAACACCATCGCGCAGCGCCTGCCGCTGTTCATCATGCTCGACGGAGATATCGCCCAGACACTGGGCGCGATCCTGCGCGAAGAGATAGGCATCGCGACCGAGATCCTCGTCATCGATGGAGTGATCTTGTGGGATTTTGATTATATCGATCTCGGCCGCCTCCGGTGGCCTTCGCAAACCGTGCCCGTCACCGTCAAATCACTGGTGTTCAGCGAGGACCCGCGTGCGCCACACGCACACCCGCATTTGCATCACGACCATCACCCGCATGACCACGATCATCATCATGATCACGGCCACGATCATCACCACGGTCACCATCATGACCACGATCATGACCACAGTCACGATCATGAGCATGCCAATGGACATCATGCTTCTGATCACGATCACAGCGCTGGCAAGAAATAGCGCGGCAGAGTCGCGACGGCGATCCGCGCTGCTGGATACTGGAAAGTAGCTCGCCACAGTTGCAAAGGAGAAGGCGC
>DASYSI010000337.1:0-15881 GCA_036003485.1 Burkholderiales bacterium
CCGCGGCGCTCGAGCTCGATCAGCAGTTCCGCCATATCCGGAAAGAGCCGTGTTTCGCGGCACAGATTAGCTGCGTAGATCGCGAGAAATTCTTCGCGCAGGGCACCGTAGTCCGCGTGTTCGGGCGTTACATCGAGGCCCACGCCGAGCAAGCCGCGTGCGCCGTGCGATGTGACCGAACGCGTTGCCTCGACCGGCAGTTGCTGCAGTCCGCGCGCGGTGCGCATGCAATTGAGCGCATAGCTCAAGTCAGCAGCGGTATCGGCAAGCGTGCCATCGAGATCAAAGAAAACAGCTTGAATCATATTGTGAGGTGCGAGCCGTCCGGGCTCAGCATTCAACTTTCACCCTGTGACGTGGAGTGCTGATCGCTATCATGCGCGGCATTGCATAATGTAATTGACACCGCTATTCGGTCCCAACGCGTAAGCCCTCGTCAGCGGGTTGTACGTCATGCCAATTACCTGGTTTACGTCGAGCCCGGCTTGCCGGCACAGCGCACCGAGCTCGGACGGCTTGATGAATTTGGCGTAATCGTGCGTGCCGCGCGGCAGCAGATTGAGCAGGTACTCGGCTCCAACCACGGCGAATAAATACGATTTGGGATTGCGGTTGATCGTCGAAAAGAACACGTGGCCACCGGACTTGACGAGCGCGGCGCACGCATTAACCGTGCTCGCCGGGTCAGGCACGTGCTCGAGCAGTTCCATGCAGGTGACGATGTCGAAGTGATGAGGCAGCTCGCCCGCGATGTCTTCGGCAGCAGCATTGCGGTACTCGACGTGGTTGCCGCTTTCAATCAAATGTAGCTGTGCAACCTTGAGCGACTTCTCAGCGAGATCAATGCCGGTTACCTCAGCGCCGCGCTGAGCCATGCTTTCGGCGAGTATGCCGCCGCCACAGCCGACATCGAGCACGGTTTTGCCGTTCAAACCGGCGCTGTTGTCGATATAGTCGAGCCGCAGCGGATTGATGTCATGCAACGGCTTGAATTCGCTGCCGGGGTCCCACCAGCGGTGCGCGAGCTCGCTGAATTTGGTGATTTCGGCGGGATCTACGTTGATCGTCATGAAGGTTTGATGCGGTCGTGCCACAACGCGGCGCGTGCCTGCACCTCGCGCATATCAATGGTGGTCAGAGTGCCGTTGTCCAGCATGAGTTCCCCGTTGATCCAAACGTGGCTCACGTGCTCGCGACCGGCCGCATACACCAGGTGCGACAGCGGGTCGTAACACGGCGCAAGCTCGATGGCGGAAAGATTTACCGCGGTGATGTCGGCGCATTTCCCGGCCGCGATTGTGCCGATAATATCATCCAGGCCCAGCGCGCGCGCCGAACCCAGCGTCGCGAGCTCGAGCGCCTGCCATGCCGGCAGCGCGGTGGCATCGCCGCTCGCACCTTTGGCGAGCAGGGCCGCGAGCCGGATTTCGGCCAACAGGTCGAGCCGGTTGTTGCTCGCGGCGCCATCGGTGCCGAGTCCGATATTGACTTTGGCCGCGAGCAGCTCACTGACCGGCGCGATGCCGCTTGCGAGCTTGAGATTGGACGACGGGCAGTGTGCGACGTGGCATCCATGCCGGGCAAGCAGGTCGATCTCGCTTGAGTCCAGGTGTATCGCATGTACTGCGATTAATCCGGGCCCGAGCAAGCCGAGCCGGTTCAGACGCTGCAGCGGACGCACGCCGTGGCTTGTCAGGCTTTGCTCGATTTCGTCACGCGTTTCGTGGATGTGCATGTGCACCGGCAGCTCGAGCTCTGCGGCATAGGTCGCGATCTGGCCCAGACTTTTATCGCTGACCGTATACGGTGCGTGCGGCGCGAAGCAGAAGCCGAGCGAAGGCTCGCTGCGCAATTCGTCGCGAAGCGCCAAACCTTTGTTCAGGTAATCCTGCGCGTCGGATGCATACGCCGAGGGAAATTCGATGACAATCAGGCCCAGGACCGCGCGCATGCGGGCTTCGAGCGCGGCACGCGCTGTGGCACGCGGAAAAAAATACATATCGCTGAAACACGTCACGCCGCCGCGCAGCATTTCAGCACACGCAAGCCGGCTACCGTCGTAAACAAAATCCTCCGATACCTGTCGCATCTCGATCGGCCAGATGTGGTGATTGAGCCAATCCATCAGCGCGAGATCGTCGGCAAGCCCGCGCATCAGCGTCATTGCCGCATGCGTGTGCAGGTTGATGAGCCCGGGGATCAGAGCATGGTCGGCGAGTGTGACGTGGTGTCGCGGGTTGTATTGAACGCGTGCATCCGCCTTCGGCAGGACCGCGACGATGCGGCCATTCGTGATGACGACCGCATGGTCCGCGAGCACGCTGCGGCGCGGTTCGACCGGCACCACCCAGCGCGCCTCGATGACGCTGTCAACGGCCTGAGCGTTCGGATTCATGCGTGCAGCATACAAAAAAAAGCCCTGCCGGAGCAGGGCTTTTATGGAGGACGACTGGCTTAGGGCTTAGGTTTTGCTTCCGGTTTTGCTTCCGGTTTCGCTTCTGGCTTCGCCTCGGGTTTTGGCTTAGCCGCCGGCGGCATTTTGGTGCCGACTACTTCGACCGTCACGCGGCGATTCGGAGCCAGGCATTCGATCAACGCTTTACGTTTCATCTTGTTGTCGCAGAACTTGGTGACCGGGATCGGCTGAGCTTTGCCTTTGCCTTCCCAGAAGACCAGTTTCTGGTCGATACCTTTGCCGACAATGTAGTCCTTGGCGTAGAGCGCGCGCTTCTCGGACAGCTTCTTGTTGTAGCGGTCGCTGCCGATGCGGTCGGTGTGACCCGTGATGATCACGGCACCGACAGTATTCAGCGGCTTGACTTCCTTGGCCAGAAAGTCGTCGAGCTCTTTCTTGTTGTCAGGCGTCAGCTCGACCTTGTTGAAGGCAATGCCTTGCAACTCGATCTTGAGCTCGACGTTGATCGGCTCGACCTTCTTGGGCGCCGGTTTCGCTTCCGGTTTCGGTGCCGGCTTGGGCGGCGGGGGCGGTGGCGGCGGGGGTGGCGGTTTCGGACACAAGTCAGGAGTACACTCTTTGCACGCCGCGGCGGCAGCTGCCAGCGCGGGGGTCCATGCACTGGTGCGTATGCAGACCGTGTTTCCGACCGCTTTGACGACGTTGCCGTCCTTGTCGGTCAGATAACCCTCATTGATGAACTGCGCCGTCGCGATTGCTGGCACAAATGCCGCCACCACGGCGAACCCCTTAAGGGCGTTACGGAAAGCTGAACTCATGATGTTGTGCTCCTCCTGATCTGCCAAAATAAAAACGAATGCGGATTACCCGATTGCCCTCTAACTTTAAACCGGGCCTAACCTGCTGAATCAACACCCGCAACTAATATCACAGGCCTTCCGATAACGCAAATTATGCTCGAATCATAACACAATTTCCCGCGCTTCGTTGTATCCGCGCAACACTCGGGATCGCACACTGCGGAAACGGGAGGCTTTTCGCATCGAATGGCGTCATTTCGTGCCGGTAACCTCCACGTCAACACGGCGATCAGGCTGCAGGCAGGCGATCAGCGCCTTGCGGTTTTTGACCGTGCACTCCCCGGGCTTAGTCAGCGGCTGACTCTTGCCTTTGCCTTCCGCATATACACGGTTGGGCTCGATACCTTTGTCGACCAAATATTTCTTAACCGTTTCGGCACGCCGTACCGACAGCCTTTGATTGTATTGGACCGTGCCGATGCGATCCGCATGGCCGATCGCCAGGATTACCTCGTACTTCGCGCCCTGCAGCAGCCGCGCGAGATCGTCGAGCATCGCCTTGCCATCGGGTCGGAGGTCGGCCTTGTCGAAATCGAACAGCGCGTCAGCCGAGAAATTTATTTTTTGCGGCAGCAGTTTCTCGGGCGGCGCCTTGACAACGGGCTTGGGCGGTTCTTTCGCCGGTGGTTTCGGCGGGGGCGGTGGCGGGGGTGGCGGTTTCGGGCACAAGTCAGGAGTACACTCTTTGCACGCCGCGGCGGCAGCTGCCAGCGCGGGAGTCCATGCGCTGGTGCGAATGCAAACCGTGTTCCCAACCGCTTTGACGACGTTGCCGTCCTTGTCGGTCAGGTAGCCTTCGTTCAGGAACTGCGCGTGCGCGAGAACGGGCGCGAGCGCGGCCATGCAGACAACGGTGGCACATGCTGCTTTAAGTGACGCATTCATATTCTTCGCTCCCTGAAATCCGCTCTGCAAGCGTTCGAAACCATTTGCTTGCAGCCCCTGCCCAAACATGCGATCCGCGGGCTAAAAAATTGGTGCGCATAACGCTCGCACAGCGTGCCTGATGCGTCACAAAAAATCATGGAAATCATAACATAACCGCGCGCTTCTTACCAAAGGAAAAAGCGCAGCGTTGATGCTCGCACGCGCGGCGCTTGGTGTCGGTAAGCGGTGACTCGAGCTCGCTGCACATGCTAAAATCCGACGCTTTATGCAGCGGCTTTAGAAGCCGTTTTTTGCAGTCACTCCTAAAGTTTTCATGGACCAATTCGCTAAAGAAACCATCCCGGTCAGCCTCGAAGAAGAAATGCGGCGCTCTTATCTCGACTACGCGATGAGCGTAATCGTTGGACGTGCGCTGCCGGATGTGAGAGATGGTCTCAAGCCGGTGCATCGGCGCGTGCTGTTTGCAATGCACGAGTTGTCCAATGACTGGAATCGCGCGTACAAAAAGTCGGCCCGTATCGTCGGTGATGTGATCGGCAAATACCATCCGCACGGCGATACCGCGGTCTATGACACCATCGTGCGTATGGCGCAGGATTTCTCGTTGCGCTATCCGCTGGTCGATGGTCAAGGCAATTTCGGCTCGGTTGATGGCGATAACGCAGCGGCGATGCGCTATACCGAAATCCGCATGGCGCGAATCGCGCACGAGCTGCTCGAGGACATCGACAAGGAAACCGTCAACTTCGGCCCCAACTACGACGGCTCAGAGCACGAGCCGTTGATATTGCCGTCAAAGATACCCAATCTTTTGATCAATGGTTCGTCGGGAATCGCTGTCGGAATGGCGACCAACATCCCGCCGCACAACCTGAACGAAGTGGTCGATGCATGCCACGCGCTGCTCGATAATCCCGATATCGGAATCGAGGACCTGATCAAAATCGTGCCGGCGCCGGACTTTCCGACGCGCGGGTTTATCTATGGCACGACCGGCGTCAAAGACGCGCTTCGCACCGGCCGCGGCCGCGTCGTAATGCGTGCACGCATCCACATCGAGGATATGGAAAAAGGCAATCGTCAGGCCATCATTATCGACGAGCTGCCGTACCAGGTTAACAAGGCCAACCTGCTGATCAAGATAGGCGAGTTGGTGCGCGAGAAGCGGCTCGAAGGAATCGCCGAGATCCGCGATGAGTCGGACAAATCCGGCATGCGCGCGGTCATCGAATTGAAGCGCGGGGAAGTCGCGGAAATCATCCTGAATAACCTCTACACGCTGACGCCGATGCAGGACACCTTCGGCGTCAACATGGTGGCGCTCGTCGACGGTCAGCCGCGTCTGTTGAACCTGAAGCAGATGCTGGAAGCTTTTCTGCGCCACCGCCGCGAGGTGGTCACGCGGCGTACTGTATTCGAGCTGAAAAAGGCGCGCGAACGCGGCCACGTTCTCGAAGGCCTCGCCGTCGCGCTCTCCAGCGTCGATGACGTGATCGCGCTGATCAAAGCGGCCAAATCGCCGGCCGAAGCCAGGGAACAGCTGATGGGGCGGTTGTGGCGCTCGAAGCTCGTCGAAGAAATGCTCGCCCAGGTCGATTCCGGTGCGGCGCGTCCCGCGGGACTGGCACCCGAATTCGGTTTGCAGAAAGGCGGCTACCGGCTGTCCGAAGTGCAGGCGCAACGCATCCTGGAAATGCAGTTGCAGCGACTGACCGGCCTCGAGCAGGACAAGATCGTTTCCGAATACAAGGAAGTGATGGAGAAAATCGTCGACTTGCTCGACATTCTCGCCAAGCCGGCACGCATCACCCAAATCATCAGCGGCGAACTTGCCGACATGAAGAAACAATATGGCGATGAGCGCCGCAGCGAAATCGTTGAACACGCGCAGGACCTCTCGATGGAGGATTTGATTGCGTCCGAGGACGTCGTGGTGACCCTGTCGCACGGCGGCTACATGAAGTGCCAGCCGGTCGCGGATTACCGCGCGCAGAAACGCGGCGGACGCGGCAAGCAGGCGACCACCACCAAGGACGACGATTTTGTCGAGAAGCTGTTCATTGCCAACACCCACGACTACATCCTGTGCTTTTCCAACCGTGGGCGCGTTTACTGGCTCAAGGTCTATGCGGTTCCCCAAGGCAGCCGCAACAGTCGCGGCAAGCCGATCGTCAACCTGGTGCCACTGCTCGAGCACGAGAAAATCACCGCAGTGCTGCCGGTCAAGGAATTCGACGACGCGCATTTCGTATTCATGGCGACCGCCGACGGCACGGTCAAGAAAACGGCATTGTCGGCGTTTTCGCGGCCGCGCCCGAGCGGTATTATTGCCGTCAGCCTCGACGACGGCGACTACCTGATCGGAGTCGCACTGACCGACGGTAAACAGGACGTCATGTTGTTCTCCGATTCGGGTAAGGCATTGCGTTTTTCGGAAGACGAAGTGCGCGCGATGGGAAGGAATGCCGGCGGCGTGCGCGGGATGCGGCTCGCCAAAAGCGGGCGCGTCATTTCGCTGCTGATCGCCGATGACATCAAGGTATCGGTGTTGACGGCGACCGAAAACGGCTACGGCAAGCGCACACCGATCGGCGACTACACCCGGCACGGCCGCGGCACCCAGGGCATGATCGCGATCGCGACTTCGCCGCGCAACGGTAAGCTCGTGGCGGCGCAGATCGTCGGTGACGACGACGAAATCATGCTGATCACCACTGGCGGTGTGCTGATTCGTACCCGCATTTCGGAACTTCGCGACATGGGGCGCGCCACGCAAGGCGTGCGATTGATCAACCTCGGCGAAGGCGAGAAACTCGCCGGTGTTGAGAAGATCGTCGAAAGCGACGATGTTGAAGAAAACGGTGAGGCGTGAGGCGAGAAACGTTAGGCGTGAAGCGTGAGGCGACAACAACTCCGCAGCGCAAACGCTTTGCGCCCCACGCTTTCGCCTAACGCCTTACCTATTAATGGCTGCGGCAAATTACACAACAGTTATCATGTCAAGAAGGTTACGCAATGAGTAGGATCTACAACTTTGCCGCCGGCCCGGCGGTCCTGCCGGTACCGGTGCTCGAACAAGCCGCGCACGAAATGCTCGACTGGCATGGCAGCGGCATGTCGGTGATGGAAATGAGCCACCGCGGCAAAGCATTTATCGGCATCGCGGCAGAGGCCGAAGCCGATCTGCGCGAGCTGCTTGCGGTGCCCGCAAACTACAAAGTGCTGTTCGTGCAGGGCGGAGCGGCCCTTCAGTTCGCCGCAGTGCCGATGAATCTGCTGCGCGGCCGCAATGCCGCTGATTACGTGAATACCGGCGAATGGTCAAAGAAAGCGATCAAAGAAGCCGAGCGCTATTGCGCGGTCAATATTGCAGCCTCGTCCGCGGATCAGAACTTTAGCTATGCGCCCGCGCAGGCAAACTGGAAGCTCGGCGCCGCCGCCTCTTACGTTCATTACACTTCAAACGAGACCATCGGCGGCGTCGAATTCCATTGGGTTCCGGATACCGGAAGCGTGCCGCTCGTCGCCGACATGTCATCGCATATATTGTCGCGGCCGATCGACGTGTCACGCTACGGACTGATCTATGCCGGCGCCCAGAAAAACATCGGTCCGGCCGGCCTTACGATCGTTATCGTGCGCGAGGACTTGATCGGCAACGCATTGCCGACGACACCCTCGATACTCGATTACAAAGTGCAGGCCGACAACGGCTGGATGTACAACACGCCGCCGACTTACGCGGTCTATATCGCCGGGCTCGTATTCCAGTGGTTGAAAAAACTGGGCGGACTTAAACAAATGGAGCAGATCAACCGCGCCAAGGCGAAACTGCTGTATGACTTTCTCGACCAGACCGAGTTCTATTACTCGCCGGTGGCCAAATCCGACCGTTCGCTGATGAACGTGCCGTTTCGTCTGCGCAACGAAGCGCTCGATGAACAATTCCTCAAACAGGCCAAGCAATCCGGATTGGTGGAGCTCAAAGGCCACCGCTCGGTCGGCGGCATGCGCGCGTCGATCTACAACGCGATGCCGATTGAGGGTGTCGCAGCGCTGGTCGCATTCATGCGCGAATTCCAGACCAAGCAGGGCTAAGCCATGGCAAATCGTTTCCGCATTCTGACGCTCAACAACATTGCACAGGTCGGGCTCAAGCGCCTGCCCGTGGACCGCTACGAGGTCGGCAATCAGATCAAAAAACCCGATGCGATCCTCGTGCGCTCGCACGACATGCATGCCTTGGATATCGCGCCTGAGGTCCGGGCGATCGCGCGCGCAGGCGCCGGAACCAACAATATTCCGGTCAAGCAGATGAATGCGCGCGGCGTGCCGGTATTCAACGCGCCGGGCGCCAACGCCAACGCAGTCAAGGAGCTCGTTATCGCCGGTATGCTGATCGCGGCGCGCAATCTGGTGCCCGCGACGCGCTTCGTATCGGGTCTGGAGGGCAATGACGAAGCATTGAACCGGCAAGTCGAGGACGGCAAGAAACACTTTGCCGGCATCGAGCTGCCTCAGCACACGCTCGGCGTGATTGGGCTGGGCAAGGTCGGCAGCCTGGTCGCTGACGCGGCAATTAAGCTCGGGATGGATGTGCTCGGCTACGATCCGCATATCACCGTCGATGCGGCGTGGAGTCTGTCCTCGCGCGTCAGGAAAGCAAATTCGGTCGAGGAAGTGCTGAAAGCTTCCGACTTCGTAACGCTGCATGTGCCATTCGTGGACGCGACGCGCAATCTGATTTCGCGCGAGCGCATCCAGCTTTTCAAAAGCGGCGTCATACTGCTCAACTTCTCGCGCGACGGCATCGTCGACAACGACGCAGTCCTCGAAGGGCTCGCATCGAAACGGATCAAATACTATGTATGCGATTTTCCGGCGCAAAAGCTGCTGGAGCATCCGGGCGTGATCGCGTTGCCTCATCTGGGCGCATCCACGAGCGAGGCCGAGGACAATTGCGCGATCATGGTCGCGGACGAACTGCGCGATTATCTCGAGCACGGCAATATCCAGAATGCGGTCAACTTCCCGGACGTCGCCATGCCGCGCGAATCGCCGTTTCGCGTCGGCATTGCCAACGCCAACGTTCCGAACATGCTGGGCCAGATTTCGACCGCGATGGCCGAAGCGGGCCTCAATATTCATAACATGCTCAATAAATCCAAAGGCGAGATGGCCTACACGCTCGTCGACGTCGACAGCGCGGTGCCGCCGCAGGTGATCGAACGCATTGCAGCTACCAAGGGCGTACTGGCGGTGCGCTACCTGCCCGAAGAAAAAACCTGATAGTGCGGATAAATGCAGATACCCGGTTGGGTGATAATTGATTTAATATCAGCGCTTGTCTGTGTTTGTCCGTGGATTCGACAGGGTTTTTCGTGACGGATCAGCTAAAGAAAATCCGCGCTCGTATTGACGCACTCGACGATCGCATGCTCGAGTTGCTTAACCAGCGCGCGGCACTGGCCCAGGATATCGGTCACGCCAAGACCGGCGCCAAATACCGGCCGGAGCGCGAGGCGCAAGTGCTGCGGCGGCTGGCAGCGCGCAACCGCGGTCCGCTGCCGCAGCAGGCATTGAGTCGCTTATATACAGAGATCATGTCGATGTGCCGCGCGCTTGAAGACGGCGTCAGCGTTGCTTATCTCGGCCCCCAAGGCACTTTCAGCGAAGAAGCGGCATTACGACAATTCGGCGGAAATGCGCAGCTGCAAGCGTGTGCTTCGATCGACGAAGTATTTCGCAGCGTCGAAGCGGGGCAGGTCGGCTACGGCGTGGTGCCGGTCGAAAATTCGACCGAGGGCATCATAGGCCGCACGCATGACCTGCTGCTCGCGACCCCGCTCAAGATTTGCGGCGAAGTGCTGCTGCCGGTGCATCAATGTCTGATGAGTAAAAGCGGCAAGGCGGGGGCCATCCGGAAGATACTTTCGCACAGCCAAAGCCTCGCACAATGCCACGAGTGGCTCAATCATCATTTCCCCGCTGCGAAGCGCGTGCCGGTAGTGAGCAACGCCGAGGCCGCGCGCATGGTGAGCAACGATACTGCGGCGGCGGCGATTGCGAGCAAAACCGCGGCCGCGGTCTACAAGCTGAAAATTATCGCCAGAAATATAGAGGACGAACCACAGAACACGACACGCTTTGTGGTGATCGCCGAGCATGATGCGGGGCCGTCCGGACAGGATAAAACATCGCTCATACTGTCGACGCAGAACGTGCCCGGCGCGATCCAGGCACTGCTGCTGCCGCTTGCGCAGCACGGAGTCAGTATGACGCGGCTCGAATCGCGGCCGGCGCGCACCGGGCGCTGGGAATATTTGTTTTATGTCGACATGATAGGCCACCAGCATGAGGCCAACATCGCCGAGGCGCTAGCCGAGCTGCAGCAAAAGGCTGCATTTCTCAAGAACCTCGGATCGTATCCCTCGGGATCTGCGCAGGCGGACTAACCAGGGATGAATGCGACATGGCCCGATTGATTGCGCGTTCATTCTGCAGGATGGCTTGGGTTTTCCAGTGTTGACCCTGAACGCAGAGGGCCGCGTGTCCGACGTGTGCGATCTGGCTCCTGGCTATATCCGCTCCATTGCGCCGTATCAGCCCGGCAAGCCGATATCCGAGCTCGCGCGCGAATTCGGACTCGACCCCAACAGCATCATCAAACTTGCGTCGAACGAGAATCCGCTCGGCGTAAGCCCGCTCGCAATGCGCGCCATGCAGGAAGCGCTCGCGGATGTCGCGCGCTATCCCGATGGCAGCGGCTTCGAGTTGAAGCACGCATTGTCGCAGCGCTACGGCGTGGACATGACGCAGATCGTGCTCGGCAACGGTTCCAATGACGTGCTCGAACTCGCAGCGCGTGCATTTCTTGCGCCCGGACTCGAGGCGATTTACTCGCAGCACGCGTTCGCGGTGTACCCGCTCTCGACGCAGGCGGCCGGGGCGAGCGGAGTCGAAGTGCCAGCACGAGAATTCGCCCATGATCTCGCCGCCATGCTGAAGGCGCTGACGCCGCGCACTCGCCTGTGCTTCCTCGCCAATCCAAACAACCCGACGGGCACGCTGATTCGCAGCGCCGAGCTGCTTGAATTCCTGCGCGCGGTTCCACCGAGTGTGATCGTAGTTCTCGACGAAGCCTACAACGAGTACCTGCCCGATGCGCTCAAAGCCGACAGCATCGGCTGGCTCAGCCAGTTTCCCAACCTGATCGTGACGCGTACCTTTTCGAAGGCTTACGGGCTGGCGGGTCTGCGCGTCGGTTATGCCTTTGCCCACGCCGGCGTCGCCGACCTGATGAACCGGGTGCGCCAGCCGTTCAATGTCACCAGCATATCGCTCGCGGCGGCGTGCGCCGCATTGAATGATCGCGAATTCGTGCGCCGCGGCTACGAGCTCAATCAGTCGGGCATGCGACTTGTTACGCAGGGGCTCGCGCAGCTCGGCTTGACTTACATTCCGTCGTTCGGCAATTTCGTCAGCTTAAAAGTTGGCAACGCGAGCGGCGTGTACCAGCGGCTCTTGAGACGCGGAGTGATCGTGCGTCCGATCGCGGGTTATGGCATGCCCGATTATCTGCGCGTCAGCATTGGGCTCGAATCGGAAAACGAGCGGTTTCTCGAGGCGCTGCGGCAGTCTCTCGCGGCATGAAAAAAATCAAGATGAAGCGGCGCGTCACCCGCCGTGCCATCGGCAAGCTCGTCATATTCGGCGTCGGGCTGATCGGTGGATCGTTCGCGCTCGCGCTCAAACGCGAGCACGCGGTTGAACGCGTTGTGGGGGTAGGCAGAAGCCGTTCCAATTTGCTCGCTGCGCGACGCCTCGGCGTGATCGACGAAATCGAGACCGATCCCGCTGCGGCGGTCAACGACGCGGATTTGGTACTGATTGCAGTGCCGCTTGGCCAGACCGCAGCCGTGCTGGCGCAGATTGCCCCGCACCTCAACGCACAAACGATAGTCACCGATGTCGGCAGCACGAAGCGAGACGTGATCAGCCATGCGCGGCGTTATCTCGGTGACGCGTTTGCGCGCTTCGTGCCGGCACATCCGATAGCCGGCACCGAAAAAAGCGGCGCGCGCGCGGCATTCGCCGGACTGTTTGGCGGCCACAGGCTGATCGTGACACCCGAGCCGGAAACCGATCTTGGCGCAGTCAGAAGAGTCACCGCAGCATGGAAGTGTGCCGGCATGCGCGTGACCACCATGCGCGCTGCCGATCATGATCGTATATACGCGCTCGTGAGCCATCTGCCGCACGTGTTGTCGTTTGCGCTGGTCGAGCAAATCGCGGGCTACGCAGACGCCGATAAGCTATTCGGGCATACCGGCAGCGGTTTTCGTGATTCGACGCGCATCGCGGGTAGTTCGCCTGAGATGTGGCGCGATGTCTGCCTTGCAAACCGCGATGCGCTGCTGTGCGCACTCGATGACCACTTGAGCGAGCTTGAGCAGCTGCGTGGAATGATCGAGGCGAGCGATGGGCAGGGACTGGAAGCGCACTTCGCCACGGCGCGCGCCGCGCGCGCCAAATGGCTGCTAAAGAAGGCGTGAATGATGATTACTTATGAATTACAGGCTGGCGGGGCGCTCACTGGACGCATTCGCGTGCCGGGCGACAAGTCCATTTCCCATCGCAGCATCATGCTCGGCGCGATTGCCGAAGGGATCACGCATGTCAGCGGCTTCCTCGAAGGCGAGGACGCAATCGCAACGATGAACGTGTTCCGCGCGCTCGGCGTTCGCATCGAGGGGCCGCGCCACGGCAACGTGGAAGTGCATGGCGTGGGCATGCACGGCTTGAAGCCGTCACGCGCAGTTCTCGATTGCGGCAATTCGGGCACTTCGATGCGATTGTTGTGCGGGTTGCTGGCCGGCCAGAACTTCGTATCCGAGTTGACCGGAGATCAGAGCCTGTGCCGCAGACCGATGAAGCGTGTTGCCGATCCGCTCGGAAAGATGCGCGCGGGGATCCACACCAGCGAGGGCGGGCGTCCGCCGCTCAAGATCATGGGCGTCGCCAATCTGCATGGCATCGAATACGCGATGCCGATAGCGAGCGCGCAGGTCAAATCGGCGTTGCTGCTGGCGGGAATATATGCGCGCGGCAAGACATGCATCACCGAACCGGCGCCGACGCGTGATCATACTGAGCGCATGTTGGCTGCGTTCGGCTATCCGGTCGAGCGCAGCAGCAGCACGGTATGTGTGGAAGGCGGCGGCAAGCTGGTTGCAACCGATATCGAAGTGCCGGCGGATATTTCATCGGCGGCGTTCTTCATGGTCGGCGCAAGCATTGCGCCGGGTTCGGACATTACGCTCGAGCGCGTCGGCGTTAATCCGACGCGTACCGGAGTGATCGATATCCTGCGCCTGATGGGCGCGAATATCGAGTTCCTCAATCAACGCCAGGCGGGCGGGGAGCCGGTCGCCGACATCCGCGTGCGCTATGCGCAGCTGAAAGGCATCGAGATACCGGTTGCACTGGTTCCGCTCGCGATCGATGAATTTCCGGTCCTGTTCGTGGCCGCTGCTAACGCGCACGGAGTCACACTGCTGCGCGGCGCCGAGGAACTGCGAGTTAAAGAATCCGACCGTATCGCAGTCATGGCCGACGGTCTGAAAACGCTTGGCGTCGCGGCTGAACCCACCGCGGACGGGATGCGCGTGACCGGAAGCGATTACGCCGGCGGCATGGTCGCAAGTCATGCCGATCATCGCATTGCAATGGCGTTTGCAATTGCCGCGCTGCGTGCGCACGCACCCATTACAATTACTGACTGCGCGAACGTCGCGACGTCATTTCCTGGCTTTGTCGAACTTGCGGCGGGGGCCGGGCTTGGCATCAGAGAACAAAACTAAAGCTTCACCGCCAAGGACGCCGGGGAAAGCGCAGGCCGCTCAGCGCAGGCTAGAACTACGATTCGAACGCACGTTTCTGTTGCAACGCGTACGCGTTTCTATGCGTGCCCGTTTGCGGCCAAGCGGCTAATGAATAACGTCAATCAAATCCCAGTGATTGCAATCGACGGGCCGTCGGCGTCGGGCAAAGGCACGATTGCCCAGCGGGTCGCGCGGCGGCTCGGCTTTCATTACCTTGACAGCGGTGTGCTTTACCGTCTGGTCGCGTTGGCGACTCTCGAGTCGGGTACCAATCCTGACGATGAATCTGCAGTGGCACGCATTGCAGAAACGATGGATATCCGTTGCGAAGGAACTGATGTGTATTTGAATCAACGTATTGTTACCGATGCCATTCGTTCTGAAGCGGTCAGCGCGTGCGCATCGCGCCTGGCCGCTTTGCCGGGTGTGCGCCGCGCACTGCTCGCGCGCCAGCGCGCCTTCCGCCGGCCTCCCGGGCTGGTCGCTGAGGGACGCGATATGGGTTCGGTGGTATTTCCCGATTCCCTGCTGAAAATCTACCTGACCGCGGATGCGCAACAGAGGGCCAACAGGCGTTATAAACAGTTGATAGAAAAAGGAATGGATGCTAATATAACGACCCTTTTGCAGGATATACGGGAACGCGACGAACGCGACAGCGCACGCGCCGCGGCTCCGCTGCATCAGAGTAATGACGCCACGGCACTCGATACCACGGGACTCACAATCGATGCTGCAGTCGAGCAAGTGCTGGCGCATTACGCAACAGCGACACAGGTGCCGTGAGCTGCCAGGCTCACGGCGTTGATTAACCAGACCCCATTGAAACAATGGGTTTTTTCAGGTTCCTAATGTGCAGATAACAAATACAGTCTCACCTGCCGCTTCGAATGAATCTTTTGCTGCTATGTTCGAGGAAAGCCTCGCGCGCAAGGAAATGCGCGTTGGCGAGGTCATCACCGCCGAGGTCGTGCGCGTCGATTCCAATCACGTGGTGGTAAATGCAGGTTTAAAATCAGAAAGTTATATTCCCGCCGAAGAATTTCATAACGACCGCGGTGAAATTGAGGTCAAACCCGGCGACTTTGTGCAAGTCGCAATCGATGCGCTTGAAGACGGCTTTGGCGAAACGCGCTTGTCGCGCGACAAGGCGAAGCGCCTTGCAGCCTGGCTCGATCTTGAGCAGGCACTCGAAAAAAGCACGCTGGTGCAGGGCCTGATCAACGGCAAAGTCAAAGGCGGCCTCACTGTGATGGTGAACGGCATACGCGCTTTCCTGCCCGGCTCACTCGTCGACATTCGGCCGGTGAAAGACACTTCGCCTTACGAAAACAAGGTGATGGATTTCAAGGTCATCAAGCTCGACCGTAAACGCAACAACGTCGTGGTATCGCGCCGTGCCGTGCTCGAGGCCTCGCAGGGCGCCGAGCGTCAGGCGTTGCTCTCAAGCTTGCAAGAGGGCGCGGTGGTCAAGGGCATTGTCAAGAACATCACCGACTACGGTGCTTTCGTTGATCTCGGCGGCATTGACGGCCTGCTTCACATTACCGACCTTGCCTGGCGCCGCGTCAAGCATCCCTCCGAAGTATTGTCCGTCGGTGACGAAGTCGAAGCCAAAGTGCTCAAGTTCGACCAGGAAAAGAACCGCGTTTCTCTCGGCATGAAGCAGCTGGGAGAAGATCCGTGGGTCGGCCTCTCGCGCCGCTATCCGCAGGGCACGCGGCTGTTCGGTAAGGTCAGCAATCTCACCGATTACGGTGCGTTTGTCGAAATCGAGCAGGGCATCGAGGGCCTTGTGCACGTTTCCGAAATGGACTGGACCAACAAAAACGT
>DASYSI010000338.1:0-7248 GCA_036003485.1 Burkholderiales bacterium
CGATATTCGTCGATGATTCGAAGAAACTGGGCCGGCAAATCCATGGAGTCCGCGTGATCGGATCAGTGAAGGACTTACCTGAGCAAGTGAAACGGCTCGGGATTCGACACGCGATTATCGCGATGCCTGCCGTCTCGCACAATACCCGGCGGCGCGCCGTGAAAATTTGTACTGATGCCGGGCTCAAAGTGATGACCGTGCCGTCCTACGATGATCTGGTGAGCGGCAAAGTAACGGTTTCACAAATCCGTCATGTCGAATTGGACGATTTGCTGGGACGCGATCCGGTGGTGCTCGATACGGCGCGACTCGAAGAATGGATCAGCGGCCGCGTTATTATGGTCACCGGCGCGGGGGGCTCGATCGGCGCCGAATTGTGCCGACAGATCGCGCGTTTCGGACCGAGGCAACTGGTTCTCTATGAGCTCAGCGAGTTCGCCTTATATAACGTCGAGCAGGAATTCGGAAAATCTTATTCGTCGATTCCGCTGGTATGCGCGATCGGCGATGTGAAGGACCCTCTGCGCGTCGAGCACATTGTTCGCTCTTACAAACCGTCCGCCGTATTTCACGCTGCTGCTTACAAGCACGTGCCGCTCATGGAAACCGAAAATGCGTGGCAAGCCGTATTAAATAACGTTGCAGGCACGCACGTTGTAGCCAATGCGGCCGCTCGCAATAATGTCGAGAAATTCGTTCTGATATCCACCGATAAAGCGATCAATCCTACGAGTGTTATGGGGGCCACCAAGCGTCTCGCGGAAATGGTCTGCCAGGCATTGCAGCAGTCGCAGGGCACGTCATTCGTAATGGTGCGCTTTGGCAACGTGCTTGGCAGCACGGGCAGCGTGATTCCTAAGTTTCGCGAACAGATCGCGGCCGGTGGCCCATTGACCGTCACACACCCCGAGATTCGGCGTTACTTCATGTCGATACCAGAGGCTGCGCAGCTCGTGCTGCAGGCGGGATTGATGGGCAACGGCGGTGAAATTTTCGTGCTCGACATGGGCGAGCCCGTGCTGATTGCCGACTTGGCGCGCGATCTGATTCGCTTGTCTGGATTCGCCGATAACGAAATCAGTATTGTCTATACCGGCTTGAGGCCAGGCGAAAAGCTGTACGAAGAATTGCTCGGCGCCGACGAAAGCAGTTTGCCGACGCCACATCCGAAACTGCGGATTGCGCGCGCGCGCCAGGAAAATGGTGCATGGCTGAGTCGGCTGCTAGAGCGGCTGCGTGGGAACGTTCACCGCAACGACGCCGAAGTGCGCGCCGAACTGGCGAAGTGGGTGCCTGAATATCGCAACGAATAAGCGCCGCGCCCCCCTCCGGTGGTCCGCGATTCCCGTAGAATAAACGCCGTTCCAGTCGCCCTCCATGCGCTTTACGACTTTTCAAAACGGTGCCGAAAGGTGCGCACGCATATGCGCCATCGCACTCGGCGTCTCGATCCCGATATCGGTGGCGTTCGACAATATATTTCTCGCTCTAATTCTTGTGTCTTGCGTTGCCGCCGCCGGCTATCGGGCGAAACTTGGCTCGGCGCTGAGAAACCCGGTTGCGCTCGCCGCATTCGCGCTGTTTGCATTGCTTGTCGTGGGGACGACCTACGGTTCAGGTTACACGGATGAGGGTATCGACATGCTCGGCAAATACCTTGATCTGGCCTTTGTACCGATTTTCGTTTATTTGTTTCGTGACGAGCAGACACGACATCGAGCGTGGATTGCGCTTGCCGTAGCACTCGCCTTGACGCTGGTTATCTCCTACCTCGCCCGCTTCGGCGTGATATCGGACAATCTTCTGGTAATGGGCGACCGCGAGAACCCTGTGGTGTTCAAGCAATATTTGACTCAGAGCGTGATGATGGCTTTTGCGACGCTTTTATTTTCGCAGCTAGCGCGCGCCACACCATTGATCAGCCGGCGCTACTTGTGGTCAGCGCTGGCGATATTTTCCGCCATCAACGTTGCATTGATGAGCCTGGGCCGCACCGGCCAAGTGATACTCGTCGCGTTGCTGTTTTACCTGGCGCACACGATCTGGCCGCGCCGCACTGCGCTTGTGACCGCTGTGGGAGTGGCAGTCGTGATCGGCGCGCTCATTTTTAGCGCGGGCGCAATCAATAGCCGCTTTTCTCAGGCGCTCGAAGAGTGGAATAACTGGCGCCCTGGAGAAACAGCGCAGACATCGGTTGGTCAACGACTTGAATTTTATCTCAACAGCCTCGAAATTATGCGCAAGCATCCGCTGGTCGGCACTGGCACAGGCAGCTTCTCCAAAGAATACGCCGACCAGGTCGCCGGCACTTCAATGACTGCAACTATTAATCCGCACAATGAATATTTGAACATGGCGGTCCAGCTTGGCGCAATCGGGATGTTCGCTTTGCTCTACCTGTTTTTTTGTGAATGGCGATTGGCGCCGTTATTGCCGACGGAGCACGAGCGACACCTTGCACGTGGCGTGGTGATAACTTTCGCCATTGGCTGCCTCTTCAATTCGCTGCTGATGGATCATACGGAAGGCCTGTGGTTCGCCTGGATGACCGGCCTGTTGTTCGCGGGGTTACAGCCGCAAAAAACCGGCGCATCGGCACGATGACTCTATCCGCGGTGGTCATCACCAAAAACGAGGCGCGCGTCATTCAACGCTGCCTCGAATCCGTGGCGTGGGCCGATGAAATCGTCGTGCTCGATTCCGCCAGCGATGACTGCACCGCCGAAATCGCACGCAGGCTTAAGGCGAAAGTCGAAGTCACGGGCGATTGGCCAGGCTTCGGGGCTCAAAAAAACCGCGCGCTGGCGCTCGCCACCGGCGACTGGGTGTTGTCGCTCGACGCCGACGAGTGGGTAACACCCGAGCTGCGCGCAGAGATCGTGCGCGCGCTCGCTGCTTCGAACGGGCACGCCGCGTTCAGAATGCCGCGATTGTCGAGCTATTGCGGCCGCTTCATGCGCCATTCCGGCTGGTGGCCCGACTACGTGACGCGTTTATTCCGGCGCGGCGCGGCGCGCTTTTCAGACGATCGGGTGCACGAGCGGCTCATCGTCGAAGGTGGCGTCGGCGCGCTGCACGAAGCGCTGCGGCACGAAGCGGTCCGCGACCTCGACGAGGCCCTCGCCAAGATGAATGCGTACTCGACCGCGGGCGCGCTGATGCAGCACGAGCGCGGCGCACGCGCATCGCTGACAGGAGCGGTATGGCACGGCGCGTGGACTTTCGTGCGCACCTACGTGCTGCGCGCCGGGTTTCTCGACGGGCGCGAAGGTTTCATGCTCGCGGTTTCCAACGCCGAAGGCGCCTACTACCGTTATCTCAAGCTGATGCTGCTGACGGCAAAAAAAGAGTGATGCAGTGATCAAGGCGACTGGTTAAGACTCGTTCGCACACGCTCAATAGCATGCGTACGGCAATCATCGTCACGACCTACAACCGCCCCGATGCGCTGGAGGCGGTGCTGCGGGGGTACCTGGGCCAATCGGATCTTGAGTTCGAGTTGATTGTCGCCGACGACGGCTCGGCCGACGACACGCGCCGCGTTGTCGCCGCGTTCAAATCGCGCGCCCCATTTCCGGTCACCCATGTGTGGCACGACGACCGCGGTTTTCGCGCCGCGGCGATCCGCAACCGCGCGCTCGCCGCGACGCGCGCCGATTACATCGTATTCAGCGACGGCGACTGCGTGCCGGCAGCGCGCTTCGTCGCACAGCACCGCGGGCTCGCCGAGCGCGGATGGTTTGTCGCAGGCAACCGCATGCTGCTGAGCAGGTCATTTACCCTGCGCGTGCTGCGCAATGCGCTGCCGCTGCACGCGCGCAGCTTCGGCGCGTGGCTTATCGCATGGGGCAGGCGCGATATCAACCGCGTGTTGCCGCTGCTGATACTGCCTTTGGGTAATTTGCGCAAATCCGCGCCGCAACGCTGGCAAGGGGTCAAAACCTGCAATCTTGCGGCGTGGCGCGAAGACCTGGTGCGCGTCAACGGTCTCGACGAAGCCTATTCGGGCTGGGGACTCGAGGATTCAGACCTCGTGATCCGCCTGCTTCACGCCGGCGTGAGACACAAAAGTGCGCGCTTTGCCGCGCCGGTTTTTCATCTCTGGCACGCCGAAAACGATCGCGGTCGGTTGCGCGAAAACCAGCGCCGCCTCGACGCGGTTCTGGGCTCGCACCGCGTGCGCGCGCAATCCGGACTCGATCAGTACGCGTGAGGCCGCCGCGCAGCATACTGGTGGTGGTGACGCGACGCATCGGCGATGTCCTGCTCGCGACGCCGGTCATCCGCACCCTGCGCCGCGCCTGGCCTGATGCCGCGATCGACGTGCTCGTATTCGCCGGCACCGAAGGTGTATTGCGGGCGAACCGCGATGTGCGCAACGTGCTCACGATCGCCGAGCGGCCGCCGCTCTTCGCGCATCTCGCCTTTGCTGCGCGGCTATGGCGCGTCTATGACCTGGCGCTGTCGCTCGTACCGAGTGACCGCCCGACGGTATACGCATGCCTTGCAGGGCGCACGAGCATCGGACTCGTGGCGGACGAAGCAAAGCACCGGTGGAAGCAGCGCCTGCTCGACCGCTGGGTGGCGTTCGACGATCGCGGCACGCACACGGTCAATCTGTATCTGCGCGTTGCCACAGCGCTCGGCCTCCAACTGTGGCGGGAGGTGATCGCGAGCTGGGGCGATGACGACGCGCACGGCGCGCACAGCAAGCTCGCGGCTGCCGGCGTGAGCGGCGCGTACGCGGTGCTGCATGTTTCGCCTAAATTCAATTACAAGAAGTGGACGGTTGAAGGCTGGCGTGATTGCGGCCGCTGGCTCGAACAACAGGGCCTGCACGTGGTGCTGACCGGCGGACCTGACGCAACCGAACGCGCTTACGTGGCACAGCTCGCCCGCACGCTGCCGGCGGCCGCCAATCTCGCGGGCAGTCTCACGCTCAGCGAGACCGCAGTCGTGGTATCGCACGCGCGCATATACATCGGCCCCGATACTGTTGTCACGCATCTCGCCGCCGCACTCGGCGTGCCGGTGGTTGCACTGTATGGTCCCACCGATCCGGTGAAGTGGGGGCCGTGGCCGGCGCGCTTTATTCACGGCACGAACCCGTGGCGGCGCCACGGCACGCAACGCGTCAATAATGTCATCCTGCTTCAGGGCGGCGGCGCGTGCGTGCCATGCCTCCTCGAAGGCTGCGACCGGCATATCGACAGCTACAGCGACTGCCTGCAACAATTGTCCGCGCAGCAGGTGATCGCGGCCGCAGCCGCGCTGCTCGACCCGACCGCTACCCACCCGTCAGGGTTTAACTCAACTGCGCGCTAGGAAAGCTCTGCTCAGACGCGGTCACACTCTGTTATTTATCTCGCACCCGCGCGATGCGGCGTCTGAGCACGTCGTCAAGACGCTCACCGCACGGCGCTCGAACGCGTCGCATAAAAGCCGCGGATCGCATCGATCACTGCATCGAGCTCTGCATCGGTCATACCAAAGTAAATCGGCAGGCGCAACAGACGATCGTTGATGCTTTCAGTCACTTTCATCACGCCGCACGTACGCCCATAGCGGCGGCCGCCCGGCGACGAGTGCAGCGGCACGTAATGCGCTAACGGAAATACTTCCCGCTGTTTGAGGTAGGCGGCAAGCTCGCTACGCGTGGCGAGCGTATCGGTCAACACGTAGAATATGTGCCCATTCGGCACGCGGTCGCTGTAGGACTGCGGTGGCAACTCGATCGCACCCGACGCTGCGAGCTCCGCGAGTCCGGCCCAGTATCGCGCCCAAAGCGCGCGGCGCCGCGCCATCACCTCGTCGGCATGCGCGAGCTGCGCGTCAAGAAATGCCGCCGCCATCTCGCCCGGCGAAAAGGCTGAGCCCAGATCGACCCAGGTGTATTTGTCGACCTCGCCGCGCAGAAACCGGCTGCGGTCGGTGCCCTTTTCGCGAATGATTTCGGCGCGCTCGATAAACCGCGCGTCGTTGATCAACAGCGCGCCGCCCTCGCCGCTGATCAGATTCTTGGTTTCATGAAAGCTGATGCATCCGATGTGGCCGATCGTTCCAAGGTTGCGGCCTTTGTAAGTCGCAAGCAGCGCCTGTGCCGCATCTTCGATCACCAGCAGGTTGTGCTGCCGTGCCAGTGCCATGATGGCGTCCATCTCACAAGCCACGCCGGCATAATGCACCACCGCGATCGCTTTGGTACGCGGGGTGATCGCCGCGCCGATCAGCCGCTCGTCAATGTTGATATTGTCGGCCCGAACGTCGACAAATACCGGAACCGCGCCGCGCAATGCGAACGCATTCGCAGTCGCGACAAAGGTATACGACGGCATTATCACTTCGTCGCCCGGTGCGAGATCGCATAAAAGAGCAGCCAGATCGAGCGCGCCCGTGCCCGAATGCGTGAGCAGCGCGCGAGCGCATCCCAGCCGCTGCTCGAGCCACTGATGACACCGTTTGGTGTAAAAACCATTACCGGACAAATGGCCGCGCGCCAGCGCATCGGCGATGTTCGCGAGCTCGGCACCGACGGCGACTGGCTTATTGAATGGAATTTTCATGGTATATATGGGGCGGGGCGAGTGCAGTTTGCGCGACACTGGTTTTCATCGTTTTGACCGACGGGCGTCACGCGCAACTGGTTCTGAACGTCAAAAAAGATTCTATGATAGCAATATGAAACCCTGCCCGTACCGATTTTCCCAAAGCTCGCGACACGATTCACTCATGCCGACCCTATCGGCGGGAAGCTGTCGGCTCTATCGATTCGCGCCCGCCGGAACGGACGCACCGCACGCGTTCCCGCGGCACAGCAAATACAATTTGTTGCCGCCGAGCGCATAGCTGGAAGCGACCCGCCCCAATTGCGCGTCCGGCGTGTAGCTCAACACAAAACCGTCGTTCCATTGCGTCGGCGGCCATCGCAAATAGGGCGCGGGATAGCGCGACGAATCCAGATGTGCGGTTACGCTCAAGCCAGTCGCCGATGTGTCGGTCGCATACAGCGAATAGCCTTGCGTGGCGGCCTCGATCTGCGCCGCCGTGTGTGCATAATCGCCGCGATAATTCTGTTGATACCACGGAAACAGCCAGAGTCCCATCGCATATCGGAGCATCAGCGCAGCTATCAGCCAGCGCGTCGCGCTCATGAGACCGCGCTCACCATAACGCCAGACAGCCGCGGCGAGTGCGAGCGCGGCGAGGGGATACAACGGCATTATGTAACGGATGTGGGTTTTCGGGCCC